>JBEVXV010000528.1:0-1989 GCA_040505915.1 Sedimenticola sp.
TTCATCATCAGGGGGGGGTAGTTAACCCGGAGGTAGAGAGGCCTTTATAGGAGCGAACTTGTTCGCGATCAGCTTCGGGGCATATTCATCGTGAACAAGTTCGCTCCTACACCGGCACCACTGGCTATTCAAATCCTTCTGGATTCATATCCTGCCAACGCCAATTATCTTCGCACATCTCTTCAAGCCCTTTTTCAGCCTTCCAACCGAGTTCTGATTCCGCCAATGATGGATCAGCATAGCATGTAGCAATATCACCGGGACGCCGATCGACGATCTGGTACGGAATCTCCCGCTTGGATGCCTTCTCAAAGGCTGCAACCATCTCCAGCACGGAATAACCCTGCCCTGTGCCTAAATTATGAATAATCAACCCAGGAGATTCAACCAATTTCTCCAGGGCTTTGATATGTCCTTTAGAGAGATCTACTACGTGGATGTAATCTCTAACGCCAGTACCATCTTTTGTAGGATAGTCACCACCGAATACTGAAAGTTTTTCCAGTTTACCCACTGCGACTTGGGCAACATAGGGGATCAGATTATTAGGGATGCCGTTGGGATCTTCGCCAATTCTGCCGCTTTCGTGTGCGCCAACCGGGTTGAAATAACGCAGTATGGAGATATTCCAGCTGCTATCTGATCGATAGAGATCCCGAAGAATTTCCTCGATGATCAGCTTGGATCGACCATATGGATTAGTCGCCGAGAGAGGAAACTCCTCCGTGATCGGCAAAGTTTCAGGATCGCCATAAACCGTGGCAGATGAACTGAAGACGAAATTTCTGACACCCGCCTCATTCATCACATCCAGCAGGGTAATCGTACCACTGAGGTTGTTTTCGTAATAACTAAGCGGAATGTCAATGGATTCACCAACAGCCTTAAGACCGGCAAAATGAATGACCCCATCCAGCTGATACTGTTTGAATATCTGCTCCAGCGACGGTCTGTCCCGCAGGTCAGCCTGGATAAAGGTCACCGTTTTACCTGTAAGCTCCTGTACCCGTTCCAGAGCGCTAAATTTACTATTGCACAGATTATCCACTACAAACACTTGGTAACCATTGTTTAACAGCTCTACGCAGGTGTGGCTACCGATGTAGCCCGCGCCTCCGGTGACAAGTATATTTTTTAGATTATTCATAAGTCTCGCTTAAATCGTTCTTGATCACAGTTATTTCTGGAGCAATCTAAACTCCATGGTAACTACTCAGTACCGAGCTCCGATCTTATTGTAGGTGTGGTCTCTCGGTCCGCGATGGTACAACTACCATGGTGCAACTATCCATCACACTTCGAGAAAGCGCTCTTACAGGGTAGTGCGGCATAAAATATACCCGACCCCTGGTAAAAACAGCCTCGTAACAGGGGCCGCTGAATAGTTACAACCCTATCATTTCTCTGTCCTCCCATACATATCCTCAAATCGAACAATATCATCTTCTCCCAGGTAACTGCCGGTCTGAACCTCTATAATCTCGAGTGGGATCTTACCCGGGTTCTCCAACCGATGCTTCGTACCCAGTGGAATATAGACAGACTGATCCTCTGATAGAACAAGCTCATCCTCACCTCTGGTCACACTGGCGGTACCTTTCACCACCACCCAATGCTCAGCACGGTGGTGATGCATCTGCAATGAAAGAGTGGCTCCTGAGTTTACAATAATACGCTTCACCTTGAAGCGTTTGCACTCGTCCACGGTTTCGTAACTACCCCAGGGGCGGTATACCCTCACATGGTGGCAATGCTCATCGCGGCCTGCACTCTTCAACCGTTCAACGATGCCCTTAACATCCTGAACCCTCGACTTGTCTGCCACCAGAACTGCATCTGCCGTTTCCACCACAACGAGGTTTTCCAATCCTATTCCAGCAACCAGTCGGCTCTCTCCTCGAAGATAGCTATTTGTAACACCATCCGTAATAACATCACCCACGATGACATTGCCGTTCTGGTCGGACTCGGTAATATCTGAAAGTGCTG
>JBEVXV010000529.1:0-5281 GCA_040505915.1 Sedimenticola sp.
AACTTTCTGAAAACAATTTTCAAATCATTAATGTAGTATTTTAATATTTTAGAAAAATCATTTTTCTACTGCTCTTGATTGTACTATATATCAGGTTATTCGGATTTCAGGGCAAAATATATATCTTCTGTAAATAGTGAGCTTTGACTCTAGGAATTGCTCTCATGTTGTATACGGGTATAGTCCAACCCGTTAGTCTAGCCTTGCATAACTTTAGCTGTTGTCTGACTGCAAATCATCGTTAGTCGACACATCAATATTATATCACGAATTAAGGTACTGTAATACTCGGGTATAGCTGCACAATACTCTGCTATTTCCTCATTGCCGACTGTCGATGCAAATTCATTACAAACATATCCTGAGACAGCTCGGTATCCAACGTACTAGGCTTTTACTGAAAATGATATTTGCTGCTCAGTATACACATCGGTGTCTAAGTGTGCGACAGTGTGATAGTTCATATCTTGTATGTACATGTTCACGTGTAAATACAAGTATTCATGTTGATGCAGACATGCGGAGGTTTGAGGATTTGCTGTTTTCATAACTGTAAATTAGTATTAATAAATGTGACCGCTCTACTGTAGGAATAAACTTGCACATGTTTTCAGGCTGAAGGGTTACTAGGTTTGAAGTATTGATGAGCTATATTAAAACCCATATATCGTTCGAACTAGTAATGGACTAGGACAATAGCAATTTCAACATATGGTTGAAACCACTGCATATTTGCTCTATTCAAATGAGGCTAGCTGTTTTACTGGTTAGGATATGATACACCACAATCGTGTACTGGTGGTAACCACATTGCAATTAAACACCATCTATTTTCTAGTATTGAACACCAATCATAATTGAAGGGATATGCTTCCACACCTTGCAAGTAGTAGTAAAACAGGAATAGTATGGTTAGCGGCATTCCACGTGTCACCACGTTTACCATGTCTTCGCCGGCTGGCAATTCCATGTAGAGCTTGGTGGTGTACACTTTTTTATAAACTCGAACAATACTTTGAAATCAGGTGTCGTTTCATATTGAATAACATAATGTATAATATCGAATTGAATGCTGAAACCTACCTCCATAGACTGTATTAACTAGTTAGTTCGTCTCACGAATACTTTTCAAACTCATGTGCTCACTATCTTCTTCTATGTTCAGTCTTGTAAACTTTCTCTTCTCACTGCATTACGGAGGTTTGTCTCGGGTTGCATGTATCGTGATGATTGTGTACTTAACGTTTGTCAGTTATAAGTCGTCGAATCTTACCCACATGTCATGTCCGCTATTGCGTCTTGATTTCTTGATAATGATAAGTAGCGTAACATGATGCACTATACTATGTTATCACGAGGCAATAGCGGACGGTACATGACAACGGGTTTCAATTTTACAATCAAGATAATTATACTGTTTGGCTTTGTGACTTATGTACATCGGGAAAGTGATTCGCTGGGTTTCAAAATATCAGTTTGTAACGCTACATTATTTCTTCATGACCGAAAGTGTTGTCTGAATAATATGGCCAATACACGCAAAAAGAAAGCTAGCATTACCATACCAATCTGGAATGCAAACGTAGGCCAGCTATTACTTATAACTCTCATATGTCTTGCACATCTCTGGCTAACATGTTTGAAGCTGAGCTTATCAGGTGATATTCACCCCAATCCGGGACCGAATTCAACAGCATCGTCTGAGGATAGTGATACATCCGCTTGCTCATTTGAATACATTATGGGCATGTTTAGTGTATACCATATGAATATACAAAGTCTTCTTCCTAAAATTGACATTATAGAGCAAGAAATACAAGCATATGATGTTGTAATTTTTACTGAAACTTGGCTAAGTGATGCAGTACAAATGGATTCAATTCGCATTTCAAATTTCTCTGAACCACATAGACTTGACAGAACTGCTCGAATGGGAGGGGGCGTGGCAATCTATGTACGTGATAATATTACGGCTAAAAGAAGGTATGACCTAGAAATCAATAACTTGGAAGCGGTTTGGATTGAAACAAAAGTAAATAGTAAAACCGTCCTAATTGGTGGTTTCTATCGCCCTCCCAACTCCAACAGGGACTACTTTGACCGTATATATGAAAGCATGGACAGAGCAAAAAATACATTGATAACTAATATTGCTGTATTGGGGGATTTTAATTTAAACACACTCCGACAAAATGAAAATATAAAGGTAGATGACTTAGCAGTACAATTCGGTTTCCGCCAGCTTATCACAAATCCAACTAACTTCACGGAGCACTCGTCATCTATAATTGACTTAATATTTGTCAGTAAACCAGATACTGTATTGTATAGTGGTGTAAGCGATCCGTTTCTTCCTAATTACATAAGATACCATTGTCCTATCTTTGTCGTCTTTAAATTTTCTAAACAATTTATTCCTAAATACAAAAGACATATATGGAAATATAATGAAGGTGACTACGATAAACTTAGATTGATCCTTTCACAAACTGACTGGTCCTACATAGATGCCGTACTCCCTATAGACGAGAAATGTCAGTTACTCACTTCCACTATTATCAATGCTGCTAAAGAATCGATCCCAAATAAAAGTGCGATTATTCGGCCATCCGAAAGTCCATGGATTACAGGCCACATCAGAAAACAAATCCGTCAACGTAAACGCTTATACCGAAAAGCTAAGCTAACAAATACAGACTACTACTGGCATAAATTTAGAACTAAACGCAATGCTGTAGTCGCAGAAATAAAAAATGCAAAAGCAAAATATAATAATGACTTAGCATCGAAGTTGAAAAACAACGATACTGACATTAAACTGTTCTGGAAAATATCCAAACAACTTTTGAATTTAAATGTTACCCAGAGATCGCTACCAACTCTAGAATATAATGGTACGGAATATGAAACAGACTCAGAAAAGGCATCAGCACTAAACGACCATTTTATAACGCAATCGACGATTGACGATTCTCGAGCTATTTTACCTGATCCTCCACCGCTACCAAATTCAACATTAAATGATATGATCATATCGTCCACCGATGTAACTAATATTCTCTCGGCGTTAAACCCATCGAAAGCATCAGGTCCAGATCTTATAAATCCGCGGATATTGAAAGAATCTAAACAAGTATTAGCGGATCCTCTCGCACGATTTTTCAATACATCTCTCAATGAATCTACATTTCCTTTGTTATGGAAACAAGCGAACGTAACCCCCGTATTCAAGAAAGATGACCCCGCCTTACCTACCAATTACAGACCTATTTCTCTACTTAGCTGTTTGGGTAAAGTTATGGAAAGGTGCGTTCATAAGTACGTATATAATTATATAAGACAAAATAACCTACTTACACCTTCCCAGTCCGGCTTCATTTCAGGAGACTCTACAACAAATCAACTACTGTCTATTTATCATACATTTTGTGAAGCAGTAGATAGCGGCAAAGAAGTCAGAGTAGTCTTTTTCGATATAAGTAAAGCATTTGACCGTGTTTGGCATAGGGGGTTAATTTACAAGTTACGTAATATTGGCATTGATGGAAAAGTTTTAGCATGGCTTGAAAATTATCTCTCTAACCGAAAACAACGAGTAGTGATTAACGGTGAAAACTCGGACTGGAAGGACGTTACTGCAGGTGTTCCTCAGGGTTCAATCCTAGGACCTCTTCTTTTCTTAGTATACATCAATGACATTGTAAATAATATCCGTTCTCATATACGCCTGTTTGCAGATGATACTAGTCTGTTCATTATTGTTGAAGATCCCGCTACATCTGCTCAGTTATTGAATACCGATCTGGAGTTAATCCACGCATGGGCAACACAATGGCTAGTTAAATTTAATCCGAGTAAAACTGAATCTATGCTATTCTCGTTAAAACCGCGAACCCAGCAACACCCATCTCTGTATTTTAGCGATGCTCAAATAGAAAGCGTAACTGTTCACAGACACCTAGGAGTAACGTTTTCAAGTAATGGAGATTGGCATGTGCATATAGATTATATTACGAAAATCGCCTGGCAAAGACTAAACATTCTAAGAGGTCTTAAGTTTCGGATTGATCGATTAGCTCTTGAGAAAATGTATATGTCATTTATTAGACCGATTTTAGAATATAGTAGTGTAGTCTGGGATAACTGCTCGCAAGGCGACAAACAAAAACTTGAAAATATACAAGTGGAAGCAGCTAGGATCGTGACTGGTGCAACAAAATTATGTAGTATAAATAACCTGTATAGGGAAACTGGTTGGGTAACGTTGCAAGTCAGGCGAGATCAACAAAAGCTAATAATGTTATATAAAATGAAAAATGGACTAACCCCTACATTCCTAAGTGGTATACTACCTAGACCGGTTGGAAATGCGTCCAACTATCCTTTACGTAACTCTAACAACTATCAGTTGCCGCATGCCAGAACCCGTTTGTATTACGATTCGTTTCTACCTACAACTATACGTCTATGGAACAACATTGACACTGCTACGCGTAGTTTACCAACCTTATTAGGCTTCAAGCATTCCGTACGGGGCGTCCTCCCCCAAATCCCATCATATTATTACGACGGTGACCGTTTGGGTCAAATCTATCATACTAGACTAAGATTGGAGTGCAGTTCCTTAAACGACCATCTATTTCGCAAGAATATTGTTGCCAGCCCTCTTTGTGACTGTGGACAAGTTGAAACCGTCGGACATTTTCTATTCCTATGTACTCGATATTCCGATATAAGAAATCGTCATTTCTCGACACTTCCTCACAATGTCACTGAAGAACAACTTCTTTTTGGAATGGTCGAAAACACTGACGAAGAAAATAAATTATTGTTTTTGTTAGTACAAGCATACATTATCGAAACCAAACGATTTCAATAAATAAAAGTATATTCGATAATTCAGTTTCATCGAACCCTAGTTGATACTATTGTAATTTGCATTTTTTGCGTGACTTGCATCTCGGGACAGACTTGCGCTTCATTCGTATTATTCTCCTTTCTCATCATCCTTTCCTAACATCCTTTCTCTCATACTTCTCTTTCATCACCAACTGTTCCTTATTCATTATACAATTTAAATATGCAATATTTGTTAACTTTCACTAGAGAGTCTTATGTGTAAAATAGGACCAAAAGTTCACTACATGTATGTAATTTAGATATGTGTGTACCACTGGCTGTTTATTTATGTCATGTAATGTTTTATTGTGTTGGGAGATGACCACGACAAGCTCTGCTTTCGGTCAAATCCCATAACTTTTCACCACTGAATGTATTTGTC
>JBEVXV010000530.1:0-6153 GCA_040505915.1 Sedimenticola sp.
TGGCCCTCAAAAAATGGCCCTCAGAAATGGCCCTCAAAAAATGGCCCTCAGAAATGGCCCTCAAAAAATGGCCCTAAAAAAATGGCCCTCAAAAATGGCCCTCAAAAAATGGCCCCCTCAAAAAATGGCCCTCAAAAATGGCCCTCAAAAAATGGCCCACGAAAAATGTCCCTCAAAAATGGCCCTCAAAAATGTCCCTCAAAAATAACCCTCAAACCAGCGGTAACAACACATTTTGTAGCAATAGAGAGAGCGATACAGAGATCCCCCGCGTCTCCAAAATACTTTGGAGAACCCGGCTATAGTGCAGGGGCAAATCCACGGGATATGTAACAATCCGGCACCTCATGTTAATTTTTGACACCCGGTGTTTTTGTAACCTACAGGGTCTAAGGTTTCCGAAAAATCCGGGTGTCATTTGCACTAAACAATGTCAAGGTCATTTCAAGGTCATTGTAATGCATAGGTGAAAACGTAAATAATAGTCAAAATGCGACTATATTGGTTTCATGGTATGAGTTGTAATATGCAAGACGTATCACTAATAACATCAGTTACGAGTTGGAGTTGAATATTCAAAGGTATAAGTCACCTTCGAAAGCAATACGGCATATATTTCAAGATTAAATGACCTTGAACGGGCCTTGAAATGACCTTGATTATTGCTAAATCTTCAACCAATTTGTCTCATTGCTACATTTGCGCACACGTCTACAATATTGATGGTTCTGAAATAAATAACCAATTCCATTATGTGCTCTTACAATCTGTGTCACCTGATGCAGTTATCCAACATCAGAATAAATGAAATCTGGCGAACTGACCGTTCCAAGGCGGAGTCCCTACTGTCATGTTTTCTCTTGTATATCATAATCCAGTGTTGTTGTATTTTAGCTTTCATGACCTACGTTTAGAAGCGGTTACATTGAGGATAGTGGCATGTGCGGCTTCCGTTGTTCTGATATTACCTATTTTGTCATGTGTATTATTTTATATTGGGGACCGTACACCGCTATTCGTGGAGTGTCACTGTGCATTGCTGAAGTATCAGCGGTGTAATGGTTATTATGTTGCAAACGGGTAAACAAAGTTTGTTCGATTCATCGGTCTGGTTAGTGAATATTACTCTCCATTCATCTTGCTACATGTATATGTATTCTGTCGATGCACGCTTTCAAATACAAAGAAATACCCGTGACAATTAATACACAATAAATGATAATACCACAACAACGGAAGGCTCAAAGGACAGTTTCCTCAATGAAATCGCTATACAATATTGGCTATGGAGGATAAAATAAAAAGGGATTGGAGCACGGTACATATGACATGACAGTAAGAATTTCAACGTGTCAGAGAGAGGAATCCGGAGTACCATGAATATGTTAGACCGTAATTTGTTTGCTATTCTTCATCGCTATCTGAATCTATCTCCATCCTCGGATACGTGTCTGGCTGGTTCTCGCATGTGTTGTCGTGTAGACTACATTTGCATAGCTCAGTGCAAACTAGGCTTGCTTTACGACAGGTACACCTTGCAGTAGAACACTGACTAACTTGGCAGTTACAACGTACGAGTTCTACGACAGCCTTGGGAGCAGGTTCCATTGTAGTAACGACAGGTATGTATGTGTCATTCAGTTCCTTCCACCCGAACTGGTTTGGCGCTGGGTATGTTGGATTAGCATCCTCGAGATGAGCCCATACAATAGACTGATACGCAGCCCGGAGACTATGTTGCAACAATGCAGCTTTCGTGGGAGGAAGCCTGTCTGCCTCTGCTTGTGATGTTTTAAACAGTTCCCACCGCAAAGCAGCTAACTCTGTTGTGCGAGACCCCTTTTGTCTGTACAGGCAACACACAAATTCCTCTAGGGCTTCAGACATGTTATCGTCTACCTTTGGTGATGTACCAAGCCGCACAAAGGCATCTGTGATTGGCTTTGGTTGCTTCATTAATACATTCCAGCAGGTCATCTTACCTTTTCCCTGGAATCTGCCACAAGTATCACATCCCGTGAATGCATGGAACCCGGGCAATGCAGCGGCTATGTTTGGGCCAATGGCACTAAATACAGGCTGGAGACAAACCCTTCTTCTCTTACTACCTGTACCCGTTACTATTCTGGGATCTTTGCCTAGGGCTGGATAACGTGATAGAGCTAAGATGAATACATCCGTATCAGGAGATACAATGTCCACCTCCTTTCCTCTCTTCACAACGTCTAGGGCATGTAGAATAACAATGGTATCAGCCTCTTCCTGTGATGAACGTAGATGTTCAACGTTCAGTTTGTTGCATTGTGTGAATTTGCTAGTTGACACAACTACTGGGGTACTGTCGTCTTTGTACCTGTCCAGTAATTTCCGTGCTAGGTAATGAGTCAAACTTTCTTTCGTTTTTGTATTTGAAATGAATTTGCTAACTGATGTTCGGATAGGCGTCAAATCGTTGCAGACGTGGGCTTTTTCATATTCTCCCTTGGTCCGCCTAGCTCTGGTATTTGCCTTTAATGACTTGTCAACGTCATAATGATCAAATATCATGTGACCTTCATCATATTGTCTAATCAAAGCCTCTGAATGTTTGACAAACTCGTTTGCAAACTCCTCACATGTCTTCACTGGTTTTGTGCTCAGTTCGTGTACAAGAGCCATTGCATCAACTATGACAGCACGACCTTCACAACCGTTGTCTGGTGTAGCTGGCGTATCAGATGCGCACGATTCTAGTTTGTGCATGAGCTTCGATTTGTCTGTACACGGTAACAAGTTTCCATCAGGAGCAAACAATGAACGCGATACACACGAAAATTCATAGTTTCCGATGTCTGTAGCAATATCCATCTCCGGTCGCGACCGTGCTGCTATCGCCATTCTAGCAAACAACGATCTGTCTTCCTTCAGTTCTAATGTCTCACTCCCGAGTTTTACACTTGCTGCTTTACCTGTACTTTTCCAGTTTTTTAGCTTCAATTTCGTCATCTTATCCCATAAATTCTTAGATCCCTGTATTCGTTCCTGTACAAACTCTGTATATGCATGTTCACCGGCATCGATACGCTTGAGAATGTCTTCCTGCACATCAATGGGAATGACCGCTTGCGTTACAATATTCATCAGGTGAGGTGCTTCATTTTGGAATGGGTTGACTCTACTGAATACCTCCCTTAGCTTCCTGACATTGTTCTCCTGCTTGCGATTCACAGACTCTGATAGTTCATGATGCTTTACGGAAGATGGGTTTGACAAGCCGATACTCTTCTCCGATTCCTCAGCAATTCGTGAAATTTCTGGGGCAACCAGAAAGAAGCGTGCCAGAGCACCCGGTTTCTGCGTGATTCCAGTAATGCCACCCATTACTTTCAGAGAACGATTGACCTGTTCCAACGCATGGTCTACACCGATCTTGCAGAAGCTCACATGGGATTTCTTCACGCAGAAGTTCCCATCACACAACCACTTCCAAAGTTCTTGGTTTGATTCCCGAATCTCGTACATTTTTGCTATGTACTCGGGAACACACTGTGCGTACTTTAGCCTGTTCATTGCGAAGAAGTACGGGCAGAAACGTTCTAAAGACTGCAAATGAAGCAGCCAGTTGCTTTCACGGCTAGCTCGTATGTATTGCAGTAATACAAGAACCATCTCCATGTACGTCTTTGTCCAGGCAAACATCGGGTGTTTCATTCTACTGGCATCGAAACTCTCTAGTTGAACTGGTAAGTCAGAGGTGCTGAATATGCTCGTGACTTTCTCAATGAACCCAACTTTCAGTTCGACGTCACGAGCCTCGCTACATATGTCAGCTATTTCCGAAGCAAGTCCGTCCTGCACACCTGCCATGTCTGGTTCCGACTCTACAAACGATTCCATGTACAGATCGAACAAAGCCTGCAGGCTTGTGAGGTGTGCCGAGACACTTCGCCTTAGATGTTTACCTTCTAAGATCTGCCTCGTAGTTAATGGTCCATATATATCTGCTTCATCCCAAGCATCTTCAAATCCGCTTCCTTCAATGAAGCTACCAATCGTCCGCAGCATACATAACACCGTGTGTAATTCACCAATTCTGAGGACAAACCTATCCTTGAGTTCAGGCTTAGCAACCTGTAGCTTCAGAGCTCTCTGGTACAAATCCATGTCCATTGTTAATACCACTGGCTTTTCAGGGCCAACTATTTGCTCTGATACTTGCTGTGTCTGTCTGAAAACACTTACCAGAGTTGAATATTCATGAGCAGGAGATGTCAGCAAAGGTAGGGTTCTTATACAGGTAAGTGGTGTTTCATCACTAGAAATAAGTGAATTGAACCCTGACCATGTTGGTATAGGTTGCGTCATTTGCGACGTACTTGTGTGCTGTTCTATTACCGGAGTTTCTTCGCTTAGATCCTTGTTAGTACTCACGGCAGCATCACCTATGCTACTGTCATCGCTGGTTGGTTTAGACCTGTGTATCATTCTAGCAGTCAACCAAGCATTGTCTTTCATTCTTGCTGTTTCACATTCCGCGTGGCTTTCGCCCACTCTGAAATCTTGGTAATGCGTACTGTTTGTAGGTCTATAACTTTGTGCTATGTAACATGGTTCTTGCAGGGGCACGACAGACGAACACACGTCAATACTTTTCCTGGATGTGTTTTCCAATGCCAGCTTTGGTGCTGCATGGGACGTGTTTTTGTTGCATTGTGGTTGAAAGACTACTATCACAGTAGCATGCGTTGTTCTTTTTCCGTCAGGGGTATCCTCATTCCAGTCCACGTTGTCACTTGCAAAGAAAACAGGGGAACCTTTCATTAGGCCCGGCGGTATGTATACACCTATTTCTTTGACGCCTTTCAATACAGCATTTGCTAATTGCGTTTCCATCCGGAGTAGTCTACCGTAATCGACACTGATACCACATGCATGGAGGTAGTCGATAAGGGCTTTGCTTCGGGTCACACTGTGGACTTTGAATGATATTCCAACAACGAATGGGTTTTCAACCGAACGTGTATGATAGAAGCCGCGGGCTATCTCCTTGGGTATGTATTCTGTTTGGTACCTGGTTTTGATGGCATACGTTATGCTCTGACATATGTTTGATATGGTAGTGCTTGCTTCATTTTCGCGTACAGCATTACTAAGATCTGTAGCTTTACCTAGGACAATCCATCGTATCAGTGTACATAGAAGCATAGACGTGTGTTTGTCTTGTTTGTCATACTTCAGATTCCCATCAAATGTCCATGGTTCGGTTGCATCAAAGATCTGCGATCTTATCAAATCTGCTGATCTAAAGATGCTCTTCATATCCTCACTTGGATCAGCATATGCTTGTGCCTGCAAAATTGTATCGGCAATACCCGCGTCTGAAATGACAGTCTGAGAAGCATTGTACTTCGGTCTAACAAATTTAATGTAGTCAATGTTTTGTTCAAGTTTTCGTTTTAAGGCCCTTGGACTGTATTCAGGGTCAACCACTGAATGTTTCTTTCGAATTTCGACGTAAGAGTCCAACAACTGATGCAGCTGTAAAGTTGTATTTCGTTCTACCAATAGAGCGTGTACTAGACTGAAAAACTCAACGTCTGCAGCAATAGCTGCCAACGATTCTTGTTCACCGCATGGTGGGTTTTGTTTCTGTCCTCTCTGAACATACCTAACGTAACAGCATAAATGGTACTTCAGATCAATAGCCAAAAGATCCTGAGGATTGAGAGACTGGATTTTGGCCTTCCATACTTCGTTGTTGCTTTCCATTACTGCATTGTATATCATTTTACCTACTGATGGTTTGTCATCAGTGGATTTGACATTGCTGACTTGGTGCAATGGACCCAACTTATTTGTGTCTGCCTCTTTGTTACAAAAGAAACACAAATGTTTTTCCAATTTCTGACCGGCTGACCTGAGTAAGTGATCAGGCGGTTGACATGTGTCTGCCGTTTGCGTTTGCTCTTCTGTCTGCAGACGTCGCCCCCTTTTTCTACTTGTTACGCAAGATACGTCTTGCTGCCCGAGTCCGGCTTCGTATGCTTTTCGTGCTCTCTCAATGTTAACACTGTGCGTTGCAAGCTTATAGCACGATGAGTGCCATTTAGCTTCATGCTCCGATAATTGCATACCAGAGACACCAGTTAGTCGTTTGCTAATTGGGGAGTAATC
>JBEVXV010000530.1:6253-7622 GCA_040505915.1 Sedimenticola sp.
TACGACTCAAACTTAGGTTTGACAAGCGGTTCCCTTGTTTTACACTGGCACTTCAAACACAGCGTATAATCAGTTATAATACACCGTTGTTTGCTTTCTGTGGGCTCAATAACACTGGTGGATCCTGGATCCGTCATCATCAACAATTCGCAGATAAACACGAATGTCTATATGATATGCGTCTGTTGCAATGTGAATAGACTCTGCTATGCTGCATGTAGCACACACGTGTACATCAGATTAGGCAATAAGTATTAACCGCAGCGTTGTTGAACATACGCAACCAATCATAGGAGTCGTTATGAATTATTATTTCATTTAATTGGTGACAACCAATGTACAGAGCGCAAAAGAAATATCGATTAAAAGCGCAGCGTTGGAAAACCTGATTGACAAATCTGCTGTCAGCTTCAAGACGTGACGTCACATCCTATATAATTTTGGACCGCCGGCTGACAAAACGTACCTCACGACTTTTCTGACCGGCGTAGCATCCGCACAGGCTGATCAGGACCTACACGTTACACAATTCGGTCTGTTATTCCTGGTGCCACTACCAAGCATGATTATGCAGTGCGATTCTGCAACATGATTATAGGTTGTTCCGTCTAGTGGACGAGGCAATACCAATATTTGTATATATGCATGGGCGTCGCCAGCTTCCACAAAAAGGGGGGTTCGAAATATGTATTGGTTTTTGCGACCAGTGTAGACCCATACCAGCCTGCGCATCCGCGCAGTCTGATCAGGATCTACACTGGTCGCTATATACATTAATTGAATAGACTGGTGAATGAAACGGGGGATTCGTACGAACCCCTTGAACCCTCTCTGGCGACGCCCTTGTATATGTGTATGGATATAATCGGGATATCTCGGTACAATGTGTGTCGGGACCGTTATATATCTGATAGAAGTTTATTTTGTTATTTGAGAAAGTAATATGACGAAATATTCGGAAAAAAATAAAGAAAGTTGTAAGAAATTCGCTGTATGACCTTCAAATTTGACCTTGACCTTCATGGATGTTTGTTCATTAAACGGATATTTGTGTTACAACCACTGCTTATTCATTTTAACGGATAACATTTACGTCTTTTGCATTTTAAAAGTGATAATTACTTGGTATTTGTGAGCTCTATAAGACATTTCTACCCCATTAATTGAATGACCTTGAAATGACCTTGACCTTGAGAATAACAAATGACACCCGGATTTTTTGCAAACCTTGGACCCAAAGGTATACAAAACGAATGAGAAACTAAAATTAACACGAGGTGCCGGATTGCAGGTAATTGGCCCAGGACTAATGTGCTAGGTGCCTTGGATGGCAAGCACATACGCATCCGGTGTCCTGCCCACGGAGGGT
>JBEVXV010000531.1:0-11798 GCA_040505915.1 Sedimenticola sp.
GAACTTGCTAAGTGTGAGTTGCGACGGGCACAACGCTTCGACAGACCTTTCATTATTATGCTGCTGGAGATCGACAAGCTGGAGGAGATCAACGAGACCTACGGCTATGGCATGGGAGATGAAGCCACCTACACCGTAGCCAAAACCTGCAGTAATCAGTTACGGGATATTGATATCATCGGCCGCATCCATGGTGGTGGATTTGCTATCGTCCTCCCCGAGAGTGACAGCAACACCGCACTACAGGTTGCCCAACGACTGATCGATGCTGTCGGCGCCACTTCGGTGCACCACAAAAACTACAGCCTGCGCATTACCATCAGTATCGGTATCACGCCGATGAAGCACTTTGATGAACCCCTTGAAGAGGTTATTCAGCGTGCCGATCAAGCGCTGTACCGTGCCAAAAGCCAAGGTGGTGGTGGAGTAGCAGACACATAAAGAGTCTGTAACGTCTCAATAGATGGATAACTTTCAGGTGGGGTGCAGTGACACCTTTTCAGGACGTACAGCAGCAGGGATGCTGCTGTGAGCGTACCGGGATCTATTCACCGCGTCTCCTGAAAAGGGGTTACGCACCCTATGGCACGGACTTTTTAAGAAGTTACAGGAGTCTCCAGCAAACTCATGAATAAGAAAAAACCCACCACCTCGGTCTGCAACATCCCCACTGAGCCGGATTACAGCGGCGTCACTATCATCGAACTGTCACCCGCGCCACCACTGGATGACTACCTTGCTGCTATGGCACTGGCAAACTGTGAAGCGGACCAGCGGCTGGGAGAGTATATGTTGCTCTCCTGGTATGACCGTGACCGCGACTTTGAATCACCCCAACATAGCAGTGAATGCCACGCCAACAGCGCAATACCCGGCTACATCGACTACGCCCTCTACCGCGACGCAACCCTTAAGGTAGATATAGAGCAGGGGCGGTTTGTCTTTTTCTATCTGCCAGTCGATTTTTGACCCCAATAGCCATCTAAATACGCTATCATTGCGGCTCGCAAAATTGGGCTCGATGTAATGAAATACGCCAATATTTTACAGACCATAGGTAACACTCCGGTGGTCCGCCTCAACAAAGTCACCGATATCCTGGCCAGAGAGTTGTGGGTAAAAGTTGAGAGCTTCAACCCTATGGGCTCGGTAAAGGACCGCCCCGCCCTCAATATGATAGAGGCCGCAGAGAGACGCGGTACACTGAAACCCGGCGACACCATCATCGAGCCGACCTCCGGCAACACCGGCATTGGACTGGCAATGGTGGCTTCGGAGAAAGGTTACCCCGCAGTATTTGTCATGGCAGACGACATGAGTGAAGAGCGCAAAGCGATTCTGCTCGCCTTCGGCGCCAAACTGGTACTGACACCAGCGGAGCGTGGCACCAAGGGGGCCATTGAAAAAGCACAGAAACTGGCCGCCGAGAACGGTTGGTTTTTTGTCGGTCAGCACTTCAATCCTGACAATCCTGCCGCGCATAAGAGCACCGCAGAGGAGATCTGGAGTGACTTCGGCATGGAGCTGGATGCCATTGTCTGCACCACAGGCACCGGCGGCACCATTTCAGGTGTCGGTCACTATATGCACCAGCACAATCCTGATCTGGAGATAATCGCCACGGAGCCCGCTGACTCGCCCATACTCTCCCGGGGGATCGTCTGCAAGCACAAGATCATGGGCACTGCTCCCGGCTTTATACCGGAAACACTAAATAGGTCGATCTATAACGAGATCATCAGCATCACCACAGAAGAGGCTTATGAAGCGACCCGGCATCTGGCACGCAAAGAGGGGATCTTTGCCGGGATCTCATCTGGTGCCGCCGTGGCTGGCATGGTCAAAGCCGCCCGTACCGAGCAGTTCAGAGACAAAGTGTTACTGGCGATTCTACCCGACACCGGCGAGCGCTATCTGAGTACCGATGTCTGGAACTAAGCTCGACAGCTGGGGTGGAGAGAGTGCAGGTTCACGGCTCCCTTTGAGAGACATCAAGCAAGACGCTTAGGTCACCCTCTATATCCAGACCACAGATACCGATAATCTCACCTAGTAGGTCGAGAAACAGTGCCCGGTCATCCTCCAGTGGCTCCCGCTCAAAACACTCCCGGTAGGTTTTTACAATCATGGCGACCAGGTGTTGATCAGATCTCTCCACACCCAAACCATGATGTATGACTGCTTTGCTACGACAGGCTACCGATACCCGCTCAACCTCATCCTGTAGGGCGCTGAGGTAGCGGCCACTATACTGGCGAGCAAAATCGTCTGCTTCTGAGAGCTGTTGAGAGAGCTTGGTATAACTGCTCTTGGGTAGTTGCTGCAGCATATCCGAGAGTGCCCCGGCGGCAGCAGCGATTTTCTCCAGGTTATCATCGCTAACCTCGGTTTTCGGTCTCTCCCGCCGATGCAGTTTATCGTACTCGGTCAACTCATAATCGAGGGCGATAATAAAGATTCTCCAACTCTTCTCATCGCCAACATCCAGTCTCTCCGTAGCCGTCTCAAGGGCTGACTTCTGCTCTTGATCGAGAAAATGCGGCTTCATAAAGTGGGTCATATTGCCCTCTCCCTCTTCTATCTATTCAATCTACTAGCAAGATTTTCAGTAACTTCTCAAAAAGTCCGTGCCATAGGGGTTGTCATACTCGGGACGTAGTTCGTCCTCGGGGGCCGGACGAGGTAGGGAGTCGCCTCTACCTCGGGGTCGGAGTCAAACCGTCCTACCACATCAATTTTACCTACCTTTGTATCACGGTTTGACTCCGACCCCTACCGTACAGAAGCGACTCCGCTACCTTACTGGATCTAATCATACAGCATCAATAGCTTAGCCGATGTTGACTCCGATCCCTGAAGTTAAAGGTGTCACTGCACCCACCTGAAAGTTATCCATCTGCACTGGGTTATTGAGAAGTTACGATCTTCAATGTAGATATTGTGACTCCTGAGTGGTCATAGCTTGCTCAGAGGCACCTTAACAAGCATGGCATTCCTATTGATCTACGGCCAGCTAACCACTCAATGACCACTCCACTCTAGCCTAATTAGCTGTTTATTAGAAAACAGTAATTTGCTAAAATGGTCTGTTTTTCACAGCCAAATATACCTTTGGCCGAGGTGAGCAATGCTTTTCGATTTCAAATGTACCGATCAGGGATGCCCCCAAAACGACATCCTCTCGGGACTTACTGTTGCGCTTGCCCTGGTGCCTGAGGCGGTCGCCTTCGCCTTTGTTGCTGGCGTCGAACCCCTGATTGGCCTCTACGCAGCCTTTCTCGTCGGCCTGATCACCGCAGTTATCGGTGGCCGACCCGGCATGATCTCTGGTGCCACTGGCGCCCTGGCGGTGGTCATGGTTGCCCTGGTTGCGCAACATGGCGTTGAGTACCTTTTTGCCACCGTGGTCTTGATGGGGCTGATCCAGATCCTGGTGGGTGCCCTGCGGCTGGGTAAGTTTATCCGCATGGTGCCTCACCCTGTGATGCTTGGTTTCGTCAACGGACTGGCCATCGTCATATTCCTCGCCCAGCTCAACACATTTCAGATCAAGGATGCTGGTGGTGAGATGCAGTGGCTCCAGGGCTTGCCCCTTTGGCTGATGTTTGGCCTGGTGGCACTGACCATGGCGATCATCCACTTTCTGCCAAAACTGACTAAAACGATTCCCTCCTCACTTGCCGCCATTATCGTCGTCACCCTGTTGGTGACCGGCTTTAGCATGGATAGCCGCACCGTGGGCGATCTGGCCTCCATCGCCGGTAGCTTTCCCAGCTTCCATATACCCATGGTACCGATCAACATGGAGACCCTGATTATCATCCTCCCCTACGCCGTAATCCTGGCGGCCATCGGTCTGATCGAGTCACTACTAACCCTCAGCCTGATCGATGAACTCACTGAGACCCGAGGCCGTGGTAACCGGGAGTGTGTCGGCCAGGGCATCGCCAACACGGTCACCGGCCTCTTCGGCGGCATGGGCGGTTGCGCCATGATCGGCCAGAGCATGATCAATGTGAATTCAGGCGGTCGCGGACGACTCTCCGGCATCTCCGCCGCCCTCTTCCTGTTGATATTTATCCTCTTCGCCTCCGGCCTGATCGAAATGATCCCTCTGGCCGCGCTCACCGGCGTGATGTTCATGGTGGTAATTGGCACCTTTGAGTGGTCAAGTCTAAGAATCATAGGCAAGATCCCCCGTGCAGACGCCTTTGTACTGATACTGGTCTCAGGAGTCACCGTAGCTACCGATCTGGCCATTGCGGTGGTGGTGGGTATTATTGTTTCGGCCCTGGTCTTTGCCTGGGAGCACGCCAAGCATATCAATGTAGTCACCTATCCAGGCAAACTCGATGAGTCCAAGGTCTATGAACTTCACGGCCCACTCTTCTTCGCCTCGGTAAACAACTTTCAGGATCTATTCACCCCCAGGGATGATCCAGATGATGTGGTGGTTGAATTTCAGCACTCTCAGGTGATGGATCACTCAGCTATCGAGGCGATCGATAGCCTCGCTGAGCGTTATATGAATGCCGGTAAGCGGCTGCACCTGCGCCACCTGAGCAGCGAGTGCCGTCAATTGCTGCGCAAAGCAGGTAATCTGGTAGAGGTAAACGTGATCGAAGACCCCACCTACCATGTAGCGGCCGATCAGCTGGCGTGATGGCCAGCTGATCCAGATTTCACCCTGTAGGAGCACTTTCTCGAAGCGCGATGAGCCGTTGTACCAAGGCGCTAGTTTCATCGCGGTCCGAGAGGCCGCTCCTACCGTAAGATCGGTGTCGGCAGTGAGATTTACATCTCCTTTTTCAGCGCTTTATCGCGAATGCCCTTCCACTCTCTCAGCCGGTTTTGAATCAGCAGCATGCCGTCAAAATAGGGTACCACTTTGTTGCGCTTGATAATCCCACGACCTTGCGGCCCCAAGGCAAACTTGATAAACCTATCCGCCTCTCCATTACGCTCCGATTTTTTGTTATAGGTCAAAAACAGGGGACGATAGAGGATGTAATTACCCTTCCGTATATTTTCAAATGATGGGTCCATCCCCTCAAGCTGCAGGATCTTCACATCACGTTTGTTGGCACTGGCGACGCCGGTAACAGCAATGGCGTTGAGATTAGTCTCGGTCGCTTTTTCAAGAGGGCCGGAGGACTTGAAGGTATGGCTGCTTACAAACTCCTGATTAACATTTTCAAACAGGCGTTCACGCAACGTATACCCCACACCGGAGATTGTCCCTTCCCTGATCAGCAGTTCAATGGGGGCATCGGAACCGTCTAGTTCCGACCAGTTAGTGATTTTGCCGAGATAGAGGTCACGAAGCTGCTGGAGTGATACGGAGTTAACGGGATTATCCTTATGGGTAATCACCACCAGCGCATCCCATGCCACCGGGATCATTTTTACTGCACTTTCAATACGGGTTCTGTCAAGGCGGAATCTACAGGCCCCACCGATATCGGCCTCATTGGCGGCAACCGAACGGATACCTTTGGTGGCACCACCACCGGCGATAGATATATCCGTCCCGGTTTTACGCTTATAGGCCTCGGCCAGGTCAGCCATAAAGGCCTTGCGGGTGATACCACAACCCACCCAGGCCAGCTCCAACGCATGGGCTGCCACAGGTAAAACCAGCAACACAATAAGCGATGCCGTAGCCAGCACTCTTTTTCTGAAATTCATTTTCACCTACTCCTCGCATTTGCTCCCTGCTTGATGTTCGCTTCCCTGCCTTGATTAAATCCCAATTGGCCGATACTGGAAATTAAGATGACTGGCAACTATTCAAAGGCCCCTGTTACGAGGCTATTTTTACCCGGGGTCGGCGTCGATTGCGGCGAAAAAAAGTGCATTTGCCCACCATCTCACCGCAATCGATTCCGACCCCGGGCACCAACTGAATAGTTACGAGGACTGTAGTATCGGATAAGTTCTCAATATATCCTCTCTGCTCAGAGAGAAACACTGATGTAAACCCCAAGTATCACAGCTGATAATAATCATCTCCCTGTAAAATAGATACCAATTAAGTCACGCTTTCCAACTCACATAAAATGCAGGGTTATGTTGTGGAGCAGGCAGGCGTTCGGGTTTGCCCTACTCATACTGCACCTCCACTATCCAGTAGAGCCTGTCGCCCTGGGGGGTATGCACCACCACCTCATCATCAAAACGGCGTTTCATTAGCGCAAGAGCCATAGGTGAGTCCATGCTAATCCACCCTTTGGCGGGGTCGAACTCATCAGGGCCGACAATACGATAAACTACCCGATCCCCCGCTTCATCCTCCAGGGTGACCCAGGCGGCAAAAAAGACTGCGTTGGGGTCGGAGGGGGGCTGGTCGACCACGTTCAAGTCAGGCAACCGCTTCTGCAGGTAGCGCACCCGCCGGTCAATCTCCCGCAGCTCTTTCTTGCGATAGATGTATTCGGCATTTTCTGATCGATCGCCCTCGGCGGCGGCAGCCGTCAGGGCCTTGGTGACATCCCGCCGTCGGATCCATAGCGCCTTGGACTCAGCATGCAATGCATCGTAGCCCTGGCGGGTGATATAGGGGGAACTCTTAGGCTGTGGTGGACGATAACGACCCATGGCAAATAACTGTTACGCTGCGAAGAGTGTAAAATACCCGGCAAAACTGAATTTCGCCAGAGAAAAGATCATGAGCGACACCCCTGATATTCTGAAGAAGATCGTCAAACGCAAACTTGAAGAGATCGCTGAGCGCGTTGCACAGCAGCCACTAAGCCAGTTAAGCGAGCAACTGGAGCAGGCTTCTCCCTGCCGCGGTTTTGCCGATGCCATTGCCAGAAAGATCAGCAACGGCAAGGCGGGGGTGATTGCAGAGATCAAGAAGGCGTCTCCCAGCAAGGGGGTGATCCGGGAGGATTTCCATCCAGCAGCTATCGCTGAGAGCTATCAGAAAGGGGGGGCAGCCTGCCTCTCGGTGCTTACCGATATAGACTTCTTTCAGGGGGGGGATGACTACCTGAAGCAGGCACGCGCCGCCTGTCAGTTACCGGTAATCCGTAAGGATTTTATTATCGATCCCTACCAAGTCACCGAGGCACGCACCCTGGGTGCGGACTGCATACTGTTGATCGCCGCCTGCCTCAGTGACAGGCAGTTGGCTGAGCTCAACGAGCTCGCTCACGAACTGGGCATGGATGTGTTGATCGAGGTGCACGACCGACAGGAGATGGCACGGGCACTACAGGTGAAGAACCGGCTGATTGGTGTTAACAACCGCGACCTGCGCACCTTTAAGATGAATCTGAACACCACCATCGAACTGCTTGAGAGGGTGCCCGACGACCGCATTCTGGTGACTGAGAGCGGCATCCACAGTGCTGATGATGTGGCCCTGATGCGTGCCCACAACATCAACGCCTTCCTGGTGGGAGAGGCGTTTATGCGTGCCGATGAGCCGGGTGAGAAGCTGTCGCAGCTATTTGGGTTTTAACGCAGCAAGTGCGGCGGTAAAGCCACTAAGAGAGGTGGTGAATTTTGTCCCCTTACCCTGCAAAGAGGCGAAACTGATGCTGAGTTTGCTGCCCTTCTTCATCCTGTCGATAAGCTTCTCATCCATGGGGAAACCGGCGCGGCAACCGTTGTTAATGCAGACGCTGTAGGGAACACCAATACCCTCATCCTCACCCACCTGAATGCGTATGCCGGGCACCAGCGCCACTCCCATCGGCAGGGTGACCACCATCGCCGCCTGATCCTTATTTTCAGGATAGTGAATATTGATATTCATAATCACCTGGCCGCTCTTCTTCACGGTGACGTTCTGAAAGATATAGCAGATCTCCTGATCCAATCCCTCAGGCGTCTCACACCGCTTGCTCCAGTCCTTGAACTTCTCCGCTACTGGCTTCTCTTGTGCCAGTTCCCCTTGTGCCGAAGCCTCCTGAGCCATCGACACCCCGCTAAAAAAGGCTAAGAGGAGTGAGCAAATCAATACGGCTATATTAACGGGGTTAGAAACCATCAGGGCTCTCCTTAAATTTTATCTATCTTCAAAATTGGATCATAACCAGTTCAGAATCCTTTAAAAAGCTCTAAACAGGCGCTGTACAATAGACTATTAATCTGAACAATTCATCTACGATCAGATTGAGACTATCTATTGCTGCGATAAATAGCTGTTCTATGTCATTATTCAATAAGGGTGGTTATTGCGATAATTGTTCGGTTAAAACTACAATCTGGGCGGAGACCTGTCCAGCCAACTCACCACCAAGGGGGCGATATGTCGAAAGAGGGGCAGTTCACGATTGAGATGGAACAGCTGGAGGGCTATCAGTTCAAAGTTACCTTTGACCTGGATGGAGTGGACGATCTAATCGTTGATGAGCCCGCTCCCTTAGGGGCCGGTAGCGGCCCAAATCCATCGCGGATGCTGGCGGTAGCCGCTGCCAACTGCCTCAGTGCCAGCCTCCTTTTCTGCGTCACCAAAAATGAACCGCCAGCAGGCAGTGTAAAAACCAGCGCCACCTGTACCATCGGTCGCAACGACAAAAAGAGAATGCGTATTCTACGCATGGATGTGCAACTCTCCGTCAACGGTGAGCTGGAGCAGGCGGTACGGATGAAGCGCTGCCTCGATCTATTTGAAGATTTCTGTGTCGTCACCGCCAGCCTGCGTGAAGGATTCGATGTCGGTGTTAAGGTGATCAGTGAGAACGGTGAGACGTTGCATCAGGCCGATGGCTGAGGCCGGAACCGCCAAGGAACCTCTGAGCAAGTCATGAGCAAAAAAAATAATCTGCAGAAGGTCCGTAACATCGGTATCGCTGCCCATATTGATGCGGGCAAGACCACCCTGACTGAGCGCATTCTGTTCTACACCGGAGCCCTCTATAAAATTGGTGAGGTTCACGATGGCGCAGCCCATATGGACTATATGGCTGAAGAGCAAAACCACGGCATCACGATCACCTCCGCCGTCACCAAGGCGAGCTGGAACGAGTACCTGATACAGATCGTCGATACTCCGGGGCATGTCGATTTCACCATCGAAGTTGAACGCAGCATGCGTGTACTGGATGGCTGCATTATCGTTCTCGATGGCGTTCGCGGCGTTGAACCTCAGACGGAGACGGTATGGCGTCAAAGCTCACGCTTCAACTTGCCGTCCATCTTCTTCATCAACAAGATGGATCGTCCAGGGGCCGATTTTGACCAGTCGATGGAGAGCATCCACAAGCGACTGAAAACAGTGCCCGCCCCGGTCACTGTACCCCTGCCGGAGCAGAATGCGGTGGTTCATCTGATTAACCGCACCCTTATCCGCTTCTCCGGCGAGCATGGTGAAATTGTTGATACCAGCGATTGTGACGATGCCACCTGGAGCAGTCTGGCCGTTCCGCGGGAGAACCTGCTGCTGGCCATTGCCGAGACCGATGATGAACTTGCAGACCATGTCCTTGCCGGGGAGGAGCCGCCGGTGGATGTAATCTGGCGGGCACTGCGCGACGGCACCCTCAGTGGCGCCCTCTGCCCCTGCTTTGGTGGTTCTGCGCTGCATAACCTGGGCGTGCAACCACTCCTCGACAGCATCCCCTGCCTGCTCCCCTCTCCCCTAGAACGCCCCGCAGCCATCGGCTACAACGAAGATGGCGAGCAAGAGTCGGTGACCATGGATGACAACGCCCCCCTTGCCGCCCTCGCGTTCAAGGTGCAGATGTGGGAGGGGCGGCGTCATGTCTTCGCCCGTCTCTATCGGGGCGTACTAAAGCCCGGCGACACCGTCGGCTATCAGCAGCACGACGGCACTAAGATGCAGGAGCAGGTCGCCCGCATCTTCGATGTCGATGCCTCACACAAGAAGCGCCTGGATATGGCTCATGCCGGTGATATCGTCCTCTTGGGCGGGCTGCGACATGCCTCCACCGGCGACACCCTCTTCGACCCGAATCACCCCCTGCTGCTGGAGCGTATTGAGACCCGGGAGCCGGTACTCAGTCTCGCCATTGAACCCGCCTCCTCCGATCAGGAGGATAAGTTTGTCGATGTCTTAGGCAAGCTCCAGGAGGAGGACCCGACGCTACGCTTTTTTGAAGACCCGGAGACCGGTCAGCGTCTGCTAAGCGGCATGGGCGAGCTGCACCTGCAGATTATCATTGAGCGACTGGAGCGCGAGTACAACCTGGAAGTAAAGAGTGGTCGACCGGCAGTGGCCCTGCGAGAGACCATCACCAAGAGAGCCACCTATGACCACCTTTTTCAGCCGCAGACTCCCAGCAGTGGCAAGGCCCCGGAACTGAAGGCAAGAGTGGTGGTAAGCGTTGCACCACAGCTGCGAGCTGAGGGAATAGATACCCAGGTCGAGCCGGAGGTTCTACCGGTGGGCAGTCAACTCAACCAGATTCAGGTCGATGCACTGAAAGAGGGGCTCGGCCACGCCCTCGGCGGAGGACCCTTGGAAGGGGCGCAGCTGCAGGATCTGCGGGTCAACGTCGAACAGGTAGAGCTGTTTGGTGCCGCCACCACCCCAGAAGCACTCAGTGCAGCAGCCGCCCGCGCCCTCGTCAGGGCGATCAAAGCCGCCTCTCCCGCCTTGCTACAACCGATTATGCAGGTTGAGGTGGTGGTACCGGAAGAGAACTTCGGCACGGTACTCGGCGACCTACAGTCACGCCACGCCCTGATTCAGGATACCCAGCGCACCATCGACAGCGGTATCATCCACTGCCAAGCGGCACTGGCATCACTGCTGGGCTACAGCACCGAACTGCGCAGCATGACCCAAGGCAGAGGGCTCTTCAGCACCCAGTTCGAGCGTTTTGATATTGCATGACCGCCCATGACCCCGGCCGACAACATCCTGATGCAAGGAGATGTTTCGGCACCTGAAGCTGAATAGTTACACCTATTTTTTGTTGCTTACCACTGCCCACAAGGCAGGCTTAATACTAATTCCTGATGGAGGCTCACTATGGATCTACTCCGCACCCCACTGCTGCTACTGCTTCTCCTCTCGCCTGCAATCAGTGCCGAGGAGGCACCGCTCACCTATGACCGCATCTCCCTCTCCGCCAGTGCGGGCGAGGAGGTGGAGAACGACACACTCAAAGCGATAATGTTCAGCCAGAAGGAGGGTAAGGAGAGTGGTCGCCTCAGCCGCGAGGTCAACCGGGCGGTCAGCAGTGCAGTTGAACAGGCAAAAAAAGTGACGGGGATAAAAGTACAGACCCTCGATTACACCACCAACCCGGTCTACCACAAAAGTGTCGTCTCGGGCTGGCGGGTGCGTCAGTCGATCAGTCTGGAGAGCACAGACAGCGGCCTGCTCAGCGAGCTTATCGGCAGCCTGCAGAAGCAGCTGGAGGTAAACAATATCGCCTACACACTCTCTGCCGAACGCAGGCAGGAGGTAGAGAACCAGCTGATCAGCGATGCCCTTATCCACTTCAGTGAGCGGGCCAACCTGATCAGCAGTGAGATGGGACGCTCGGGCTACCGCCTGGTGGAGATGGAGATCGCTAGCGGCAATCACCCACCTCAACGCCGCACCTCCATGCGCCCCCGAGTGTTGGCGATGAGCAGTGCGCCTCCTCCCGCTCTCGAGGCTGGCACCCGTCGGGTCGAGATCAGCATCAGCGGTATCATTGAGTTGCTACCTGAGTAAGCTGGCAGGATAATCACTCGGGACAGTTCACCCCTGTACCTCCCAGACCACAGTAGCCGCCGGGGGTTTTTGCCAGGTATTGCTGATGATAATCTTCTGCATAGTAGAAGGTGGGGGCATCCAACACTTCGGTAGTAATCTCTCCAAGACCCTTTGA
>JBEVXV010000532.1:0-5325 GCA_040505915.1 Sedimenticola sp.
GGTTTTTGGTATTGTCTTTTCTGCAATATCGTGTAAAAGGGAAATATAATGTTCTAGTGGATCTTCCGCATCTCGAAAACGGTCGAAATCCAGTTCAATCATACACATATCACGAAATGTGTCCCAATCGGCTTTCTGGTTACAGGTCCACCAAATTTCTCCAGGGCCTTACTAGCATTAATGTCTTACCACCCCAGGTGTTTTAATTGAACTTTACCACTTTCTCCGAAATATAGGTTGTGCCTGACTTGGTTAAGGTTTCTTGGACAAACTTGCATATCTTTGCATTAACTGGTCCCAGGTTACAGAATGCACGGCTTCCGTACATTATTTCCCCGAGCAGTACAATATTTTCTGTAATAATGTACTGCTGCAGTGCACGGGGAATTGGTGACGACCTAAACATATTCATGCCTGGCGTGGCAATGGACTGGCATAAACACGATTTATCCGTCGTATAAGAAAAAGTACCTTGCGACCAGCGTAGCCCCAGATTAGAAAGCGCATTAGTGCATAATGATGGTTGATAGTATGTCAAAGACGTATTCTTCCGTCTCATATGTGAACATGTATATAGGTATATAGATTATCTATATACCTATATACGTGTTCACTACTGATTACCAAGTGCAATCGTACCAGGATATATAAATGGACGAACATACAAATAGGTGCATTTTCTCATGTAACGACTCAATTACATGTACGTTGAACAATTAACTTCGAAAAGCTACCGATTTAAGGTTGTTACATGGACCAGTGCATACACATTAGAGAGGTTGCGAATTCGTACGTGTACGGGTACGTGTAGACAAGTTAGACCGACACTAATTATGTTGAATTAATAAATTACACCATATTATTGGTGGAAGGGATATAAGTAATGTATGACTTACTTGACTATTAGAACTGCGTAAATCCTTCAAAAGTCCAACAACGAAACAGCACACTGACAAATTCAGGTATATCTTCCCTGCCGTCCAACCACATGTGAATCACAAAATCATGATATAAAAGAACACCATGACATTTCCATGTCACTTCAATTCACTAAGTACGAAGTGTGCACAGTGTAGACAAAGAAAGCGCCTCACGAAGTCCACGGGCTTACATGTATACTGACCTCGAGGACCAGGTAAATATCAAGGTGTTCACAGGGGAACCGAATTGCAATGTTTTAAGTAAGATATAAGCCTCCATCAGGATTTATTTGAAATATTGTACCCCTTCGGTGCTAACGCGCCTCAGCGGTACAATATTTCAAATAAAATCCTCATCTCGGCTTATATCCGTTAGATGTCGCCACATTCTCTCATTTATGTAATGTCTAATGTATTCATATGCGTGTCTGTTCTTTGTTTGAATTTATGTAGGTCACTACACATTTATACTCTGATAGTTTTAATGTAAAAAAATGTTTGTAATTCTCATTGTTTATTTTTTTCAAAGAATTGCATATATGTTAGCTATTTTTTCATCCGATGAAAATAAGACAATATAATTTTTTTTAGAGCAAGTTCCTACTGACCTAATGGCCGAGCATTCTTATCAGGAAAACCTTTGATCTCCAAAACTGTACATCTGGCTTCCTGCGAGCATCACTACAGGGGGTCTTGGCAAATAGCGGTTTCTGAACCCCACGTGTGCTCTTAAAAGTGGGGTTGGTGTTTTAATGGATAATTCACGGCAGGACAGTAAAAATCGCCAAATTTCTTTGAAATAATTTTAGTGCAACTGGTATATTTTATACTTTTTGAATAAAATGAATGTAGTCAGAGAATAATAGCAAACTATTTCAATAAATTGAACTTGAGATAATGGATTTTGTCGACTTATTGGGTGGACTTTTTTCGAGCACTTGGATATCTAGACTGAACGCAATCAGGCTGGACCGTTGGTATAAGCAAAGCCAAAGGCTCTGCTAAAAAGTACACAACAATATAAACAATATACATATAATTGAACTTTATAAAGTAATACAGTTCCTTGTTTCACAGTTTAATTGTTTCACTTTGTTGATTAATAAAGTTCCATTATTTGTTATTGCAGAAATGGTTCTCGGTACATTTATCCAATGAATTGAAACAAAGTAAGCGCGAAAGTTTTCCATCAATGATGGAGTACACGACCCAGCGGTCAGTCGACAGTTTGCGTCGACAGGGGAGACAATTTGCCAAGCATAGAACGCACAGTGGGTCAAACTCCTTTACTTCCGACTGATGATTACTAGAAAAAACATAACTGTTTTTTATATGCTCAACCACCGTGAGTTCTAAGTTGGCACCCATACCTCTCGAAAAATCGAAGCAAACTGTCGATTGACCATTATATGCATAGGCAATATCACGTTCGCTCGTGTTGGTGAAGGCGATGGATCCCTTCTCAGATCGCAGGTATGACGCAATGGAGATTTTCCCAGTGTTACCAACACAATCCTCTCCCCAAATCACATCTCGGTCATTCCTGTGATCTGATAAGGAATCTACATTTTCCTGTTGCCATGGTCGCAGGGAGGTACCTGACATTCGATCTGAGCGTTTTGTATTGTCGAGCGCTGCATTCTCGTCCTTCACAACAGCTTTGGATACCTTTCTATCAGCAGTTCCAATACCTGCAGCTACGCTATCACCCTAGTTTACAGATCTGTGATTCCGAGAATACAGCTCGAAAACGATAAATCAAATCCACGAATAACTGAATACCTATCTTTTGTTACGTACAGGATCGCAGTCCGCAAGTTCCGAACACCATCAATGGCATCCGGTTTCATACTCACACGTAGTTGGAGAAAGGTCATGAGTCTCTTAACACCACATGACAGTGAGGGTGTGATTCAGAGATACCAAACTCAGTGTCGATGACATAATATTTTACCTTTAAAGCATTATCATATAGTATGGTCCGGTCTGCAACAAGTAGAGATTTTCCGTATGTCTTGCGTAATATATGATTCACCTTTTGACGTGTCGTAGTTGGTGATGACCTCTACTTGTTGAGGCACGCCGTCATACCCCCGTTTGGCATTCGCATTGACCCAGATTTGGACTGTACTGAGCTGGATTTGGATCAGATTTCGAAATTAACTGTTCCAGCTGCACCACCATGGCAGCTGGCGCAACCTATGATAAATTAGTTTTCAAACCTCGGTAATTCCATTGTATTATGGTATCCAATGTGGTATTTATGCAGGTTTAACAGAGGTGGGGGAAAAAGTAGATTTAGGGCGTTGCTCCACGGAGACCGCATCTGTCGAACTGAACTCAGTTGTTGCCGAAGCAGGTTCCGACTCCATGGACTGCAGCGCCTGGAATCTATTAGAAGATGGGAGCCTGGTCGCTTTTGAAGGCGGTCCTGCTCCCTTCTTGCGTTTCTCCTGTTTGGCGCTAATAGCGCCTCGAAGCCTGGCCTCTAGCTCTGCCTTGCTGGCAGTAGCAGGCTGTGAGCTAGATGTACGTAAAGAAATTGAACTTTCACTCGAGGATGTTGTTTTGAGGGTATTCGACTCTGAGGATGATGAGGTCGTGGTGGGAGGGGAAACGTCTACCGTCTGCGTCTCTGTAGAGACAGGACGAGACAGTATGGATGGCGTGCCATGGCCCTTGGGTCATGAATACTCCGTTTGAGTAGATACATATTTGTTATCCACCTTGGGTGGAACAGATCTGGCGGTATCGGCATACGATACGCCAGTTGTTGCACTCGCGGTGGTTGCATTAACCATTTTCATGGCCTCCGGGAAGGACACGCCTCGATCATACTTTACACGTACGATCTCTCGTTTCTTCTTCCTAAGTGGACAATTACGCGAGTAGGAAGCGTGGTTGCCTTTGCAATTGACGCAGAGGAAATCACCCGTGCACGATGTGTCGTCGTGATTTGTTTTACTTCATCGAGCACAGGTGATATCCGTCTTGCAATTCCTACTATGGCCGAAGCGCTGACGGTTATAGCATCGCAATGGAGGTGGAATGTAAGTGTCCACTCTAAGATGAAGGTAGTCAGCAGCGACAATCGACGCAGCACGAGTTGGGCTAGAGAATATCAGTATGTACGTGTTGATCAGGATGGACTTCCCGTCCCTGCGGATAGTAACCCTCCTGACCTCGACGACACTCTCTCAACTCCTGGAGCATCTCTTCCTCGCTGCTGCCGATCTGATGACGCCCTTACTAAAGTTCAAGGACTCGTGGGCCTTCACCTGGATGGGAATGTCCACGAGAGCCTTGGAACGAAGTAGGTTGAGTGTGTGCGATTTCCGCTCAACTGACACCAACAAAGAGCCGCACGCCAGCCTCCTAACACCCTTGGGTACTCCGGCAAGGCCCTGGATCGCATTCGATAAAACGAAAGGCGAAATTTTGTTTAACGGGCTGAATTTGATTTTATGGTAAATTGATTGGTCTGAAAGTGAGAATGGGAGATTCCATGTCAGATATATAGTGGTGAAAGGGTTAACAGTTAATATAGATTAATCAAGACTGAATCAACCGAAGACTCAAGTACGAGGAATCTTGGCCAGTTGTTGGAGGTGACCGAGCTCTCATCGTCCTCTTCGAAATAATCAGGAGATATACATATTCTCCTCCTTTTTGATGTATTACTGGAAGGAGACTTCCAGAAAGGTGTGCTGAGAAGATCGTCTGATGTGGGGTTTTGTAAAGTCATTTTTCATCTTTTGATATTTTTCGTCCGAGCTCCCCGCCCACCTCGGAGCCCTACAAGGGGGGACGTGCTTTGTGGTCGGATATCCAGACCGTACACGTCAGGGATACACGGCGATATACGAGAGCTGGGATCAAGGAGATACGGCTGTATAATAAAATATGAATCTTGTTTTGAATCAATATCTATCAGTCTTTTAATAAATTATACAGCACAGCCTGTGATACAGATCAGTTTATAGTTTATCGTCTCAATAATACAACGTAGCATTCTTACAATGGAGTTTTTCTTTTTAACGTTGCGTTGATAACCTTCATTTATAGATCGTCGTTCTATTGGCCGATGTTGTTTTAGTCTGTTCTTGCGGACGTTGCCTCATATATTTTTATGCTCCCCGAGAGCATATAGTTACCGCTTCGTCCGCCGTCCCGCGTCCGCCGTCCGAGTTTACGTTAAAGTTTTTCAAATTGCTATATCTCTGTATCCACTTGGGATATCAACTTGAAACTTCATATACACATTGATCACCATCTATATTTTCATTTAATACCCTACCCGTGCTGCCCAGAAGGCCAAGGTCAAATGACTTAGAACTTTTTGTTAAAGTTTACGTTAAAGTTTTTCAAATTGCTATATCTCTATAACCACTTGGTATATCAACTT
>JBEVXV010000533.1:0-3320 GCA_040505915.1 Sedimenticola sp.
ATAGAAAGTTTTGTAACCTCGACCCCAGGTCGATCCAGATCAAGAATTATATTTACAAACATTTCATTGGTTGAAGAACATAATGCCACTGAATGACGCCAATGTAAGAACATTTGGCTGTGATCAATGTTAGACACATTGATGGTCCAATACCATAAAGATGTAACGGCTATACAAAAGCATAGCATTGTATAGCAGGTACGACTTTATGGTACTAGACCATCGATATCTTGCTGATCAGTTATTTTGGAGTTCATATCTGTTTCAAAGCCAAGCTTGATAAACTTTATATGGTGATGGTGTTTTTTGATGGACCTCGATCGTACTTGGAAGGAAATTTTGATGAACATTTCCTTCGAAATACTAGTATTTTCTCTCTGCTTGCGAACAAACTTTGTACATTTCTTCTAGACACAAATATACATTGTATTACTAAAAGAAGTCAAGAGATCATGTTTTATTTAGGAATGGGAGAGTATTGTCACTTGAAAAGTGACTTTTCGCCCAGATCACTCAAATGACACTATCACCCTTGATATCAAAAGGCAGTAGCATTGTAATCTCTGTTTCCCAGATGGGCGGTGGTGACTCACTCTATGACAAAATTGACCGTGGTTTGCGCGGCTGCAAAGCCGTGGTGTCGTGCGTCACGCCGAAGTATTCCCTCTCCGCCAACTGTCGTAGGGAAATCAGCCTGGCAGATGCGTTGAAGAAACCCGTCATTCCGCTACTGCTTGAAGAAATGAAATGGCCGCCCGATGGACCCATGAGCATGGTGTTTACGGAACTGTTGTACATCAACTTTTACCGAGATCCAGAAATTCAGATGAGCTGGAAAGGTCCAACTTTTGACGAACTGACGGGAAAGCTACGGCATCATGTACCAGAAATAGAATGGACGGGATCAGGGAATACACAGACACAGACGAAACAGACTGACAGTGGGAGTAGAAACAGGCCTCCTACCAAAGCAACACCCAGTGACACAAAGCAGAACGGCAAAACAGCGGTCGTAGCAGAACCAAAGCCTGATGTCAAATCAGCACACAGAGTTGCTACCAAAACAACGCCAGCAAAGGCTAAAGCGGCACCCAAGACTAATGATGCTTCCGCATCAAAGCTGGACAGTAAACCTACACCAGATAAGCAGGCTTCTAAGTCTGTACCACCGAATAAGAAGGGTACTGATAGATCTGAAGCTATTGATAAAACAACTGCTAAAAGAACACCAGCTGCACCGAAGGCAGTTAACAAAGCATCTAATGACACTCAATCTAATATGGCTAAGACTAAATCTGAAACTGCAACAGGAAAATCTTTATCTACCCCTAGCAGGAAGGCAACGGAGGCAAAGGGGAAAGTTGGCACTGAAGCCAAAGGAAATGCAAATGTTTCATCGACAACTAACTCTAACTCTAAATCATCCAAATCTTGTTCCATTTTGTAAGGGGACACACAAAATATTACGGCAGTACTATTTTATTGTCTAAGATAATACTTATTTCTGGTACATGTATACATGTATGTTTTAATGCTAGATTTCCAGTTTAATGTAAACAAAAGCTGAATGCATCACATTCTTTATATTATTTAATATTCTGTAATACAAATTGTTTCATATTTCATTTCCACCAGAACAGAGAAAAATACCTAATTGCATTTTTTTTTGCCAATAGCAATTCTGAAATATGGAAATAGTCTTCGCAATGAGGACGTGTATATGCAACTAAAATGTCAACAAAAATGCAACAATAAATTTACTAGACTACTAATTCATATTGGCTAAAATTTCACAGCAAATGCGGCAATCTAAAGGTTTCGCCTAATTTCGACTACACTCATGGGTAATTGGCACATAGTAGCATACAAGTGGTCCTTATTATGGGAGGAAACCGGATTTCCCGGTTAATTATCCCCTCGCATAGCCGTCTGTGCATTCGTAACACGTTTAGCATTTGCATTTAGCAAATGCCTTCAACTCGATTTCATCGGAACCGCTCGATGGATTTCAATAATACTTGGCAACAGTGTACACCTGAACATAATTGAGAGTCACAGGTGTATCCGTGCTCATACGCCCAATGTCACGGCTCGGACTTACTATCAAGGCCCGGTGAGGGGATTAGCTGAGTGATAACGTGTGCTTCTTGTTAGTATAATGTAATGCTTGATATAGTTGTATGGTTGTCAACGACGTAAGATAGCATTTTATCTGCATTTTATCTTTTTACACAATATCTATACATGTGCATATGTTCATTTTTAGCTTTCTGAACATTCATACAAATGTAATAGTTTCCATCTGTGTATATATTGCTTTAACCCTTTCAATCCTCCCTGACATGGAGTCTCCCAGTATGACCAATCAGTTTACCATAAAATCAAACCCATACCAGTCCATTCATTACAGTGGGTGATTTTGCTATCTTAAATATGGAAGAATACTTGCAAATATTGCAGATCCTGATGAGACGGCTCGTATGAGCCGGCTCATCTGGATCTACACTGTTTGCAAACCTTGGCCTCTAAAGCGGTCTCCAGGGTTCAAAAGGTTAAATGCTTTAGAACCAAGCAAGGATATGTAAATCTTGACGCAATTGGAAACATAGCGTGTGCTTTCAGACATTGGGTAATTAATGGCTATTGAGTACTGATATTTCTGAAATTTACATTTCACATGTATTACTTAATTACCATATTTGTAAATTGTTAATCTTTACATGTTTCTATACACCATTTTAGCGTTTTATGCAATCTACCTGCTCGTGATATAATATTTATGGCCTATTATTCAGGCATTGTCTGTGACAGGGTTTCTGGCACCGCTTCGCTATTTATTCAGTATTTATGGATATCCATGTATATCTGGGCCGCCAGCTGGGAAGAAGGACCTTACGACGTTTGTGATCAACGCATCTGCGCAGTCTGATCAGGGCCTACGCTGATCACTCTTCAGTTGCTAAAGTAGTCTTATCGCCATCAGCAGAATGATTATGTTATAATCCCACTGTACGTGTGGGTGTGAAGCAGGATCAGTACATACAATTTGTGCCAATGTCGTAAGGTCCCTTTTCGCCACCGGGGGCCCATATATCAGCTTGGAAACGCAAGGAATTCCTCAGCATATTCTCGGAATTCCTACATGTTTCCTAGCCTCATCTGATGAACTTGGTGTTGAAGACACTGGTATGATACTCTCTATACTAAATACCTCAGTGTAGCCTCAGAATGTCTATCCCGTATTTAACCTGTCCATAACGAGGGAAATTCCCCAAATCAGAACTGAATATTTACCGAAAAAATATATATTCAGCCCTGAA
>JBEVXV010000534.1:0-16984 GCA_040505915.1 Sedimenticola sp.
ATAAAGCTATATAAACCTCCCCCCTTGTTGAAGAAACAAATGTAGACATTGGCTGAGCGCGTACACCTATGTGCAGTTAGTAGTTCTAGATGCCAGAACTGTGGCAAGTTATTTTTCTTTTTTTTATCTCTCATTCTTGCCACAGTTCTGGAAATAAATCCAAAGCTGTGGTTGCATTTTGAATGCATGGTTCCCGTATCATAGCCATAGAGGACTATATAATTATCTCCCTTGATTGGCTTGAAATACACATTTTACATAATTTCCATAAAGTCACATATGTTGCAGTATTTTCTTATGTATATATAGTTTATATATACCATTTAAATGTAGATGGATACTAATTCAGTTTCCCGTTAATTGTAATGTGTTCGACTTTTTTTTTTATAAATAATTAACTTCAATGCATTCATTTAGTAATTTCAATCGATTAGCATTTATCTCCCTTGAAATTGAATCATTTCATATATTTTCCCAAGTCGCATATTTTGCAGTTTTTCTGATGTCTATATATAGTTTATATGTACCATTTAAATGTTTTGACGGATATTAATTCTGGTTGTCTTGAAATGTAATGGGTTTGACTTGTTGATAAATAAAATTGGTTTAAGTCATTTGCAGCCCATAATATAATTTACATGAAGGCATTCATTTAGTGCCAGCTACGCGCTCGGTTTCTCATGAACCTGCCCAAGTTTTCATATATATGCATACCCACAAACAGGTTGGTAACTATTACATATCACACATGGACGTAGCTAATGGTGCGACTGGTGCTAATTCAAAATAGGTCAAAATGTCGCACCAATAATTTCTGCATATACACGTTTTTGACGACATGTCGCACCAACATTTTTGCCGCGGGAATTGTTTGATTGTTCCGAATTGTATATATTTCATATTACATAAAGATCTATGGAAACGAAATTAACCGTTTATTACACGTAACACCGTTCCCCGAATTCCAGATATTCATACAGTCAGTCGCAAAAGTAAGTATACATGTTTGAAATGCCGATATTTTTGTCGTCTAGCAATATTGGAATAAGTGGGTCCATTTTTGCACATTTCGCAAACGCCGTTGTGTGCTCTTCTGCCAACTCCACAGCCAGTCGGTGATAGGCTCCAAGAAGCCGCCGTCTCCTCAACCAATTCCTGTTCCACGTGACCCGGGGCCGGCTTCTGCAGCCGGCCCGGCACCGCCTCTGTCTTACTGTGCAGAGCATCAAACTTGCAGCCGCAACTTTGCTCAGAACCATCGTTTAACTGTAGTCGACGATACTGTCATTTTGTGACTTATAAGTCAAAGCTTACCGTGTGAACGCTCTTCAGACAAAAATCGAATTCGACAAACTTATAAGTCAAAACTGACGAAAAATACCAAAAACTTACGTAAGTTTTGACTTGTTCGACAAAACTTAAAATGGCATTCTGTGAGTTTTAGAACATAGAACTAGGGTTAGTGAACAGCAAGTAGCATAATAATTATTGTTGTTAGACTGGGGATTTTACACATTTTATTCTTATCTGTATTCCAGATATGGACAGTATATTGCGGGACCTGGGACTGCCCCAGCTAACGGAAATATTCAGCGCGAACTCCGTAAGTTACACGTTAAATATATAGTACATGTATGTGCTTATGTTATACCCCTGTCACACCATCACGTCCTCGCATGGCGTTCATATCACGACCAAGACAAATTGTTAAAGGCCCATTAGCTATATGTTTGTTTACATTCCATGCGCATGTGTTTCTCTCATAAATGGGTCGAATGTCAGTTTACTTAGACATTGTTATATCTTGTACCCATTACTTATTGTCAAATAATGACTTTAGACTCGATAAAAGCATAGCTGTTTGTTTACAAAATGTATTCTTGAACTGACAGGTGCTCGAATGATTTATTTATGTTGGCCGTGTCAAATGACGCCACGGGGTCAGCGGAATATGGTCATTATTGCAATCAAGGGATGTGGTTGTTTTGCATTGTTTCAGAGTGCCTGAATCGACGCCTTATGGGCTGCATGTTATCGGCTAGAAATCGGTGTTGATGCTTGCTTTTTGAGCAATTTGAATGCCACGAAATATGATTTTTATCACAGAAATCGGGAACATATGAAAATAAACCAATTCGTTTGTATCTGATACAGACATACTCACATTATTTGAAGATTATAATCGTTTATTTTCTATGTAATATAGAGAACTGTATCACGTAAAATGGTCCGCGTGACTGTTTTTACCAACACAATCGTAGTATATAATTATGTTTAGCCCCTGTCACACTGTCCCGAGTTTCCCCACGACATGCGGCGATATACGGCGATATTTACTAGCCACGAGTTGTCGGACGAATACTTTGTAAACAATATTTTGCGCGAGTGTACCGCGATATGTGTACGATATGTTTGGCGAAATAGTAATCGGTACGAGTTTCTACGAAATTTTATTTGTATTAAAGCGGTACTCTCAGGTTTGGTGCGTAAAATTATTATTAGCTCAACAAATTGGGCACATTGACACGATAATGATGTCCAAACCCGCTTGTCGATCCGATCATCGGTTCCAAAGATATTCCGGATTGTGTAATGCAACACATTAAGAAAGAATACAGCGTTGCTAAATGGCATTTATGTAAAAATGTGGAATCACCCTGAAATATAGTTCCAAACCATCGAAAAAGCATGTCATTAATTTATTAGAATTTTTCATACCAGAAAAAACACGCCAAAAATCCGTATGATGCTCAAAACACGTCATAAATATAAAAATATAGCGTTGTTACCGGACAGTGACGCGCGTCACTGTCCGTTTTTGCATTACACAATCTGCAATATCTTTTGAACCAATGATCGGATCGATAAGCGGTTTTCCACTTTTTAATCGTGACACGGTACCCAATCTGTTGGAATAATACGTATTTTATGCATCAAACTTGAGAGTACCCCTTTAATCTACTGCGATAGTTGTTCGACATTACTACGGGTTTGTACGAGTTTGTAAGAACTGTGTACGCGTTGGTACGAGTTTGTACGATGTGGTACGATATATATGGAGACATTTGTACGAAATAAATAGCATGCTATGTCGCAGCATGTCGTACGTTGCTCGTACACTACTCGTCTTATATCGTACTAAGTCGTCATGACTCGGCAGTAATTTTCTGATGATGAGATCACTCGCGAACACGCGACAAGTGGCGGAAAGATGTGATAATGAGTAGGACAGTTGTACGACAATGTACGAGTACGTTGCGAGATTGCTACGAGACGGCGATAATTTTAAACGGTTTAAAATGCTCGTGTGCTCCTCCCGACAATATACGAGTAGTGACGACATGCTGCGACATGTGTACGAGTTCAGCCGACATATGGCGACATCTCCGCGACATGTCCCCGACATGTGGCGAGCCAAACTCGGGACAGTGTGACAGGGTGCGGACGCACGGACGAACGGACAAACATAGCCGGACATGCTGACGAGATAAAAAAAAACGCAAAAATATATATGCATTTGTCAAGCCTCGAACCCACACCAGAATACATGTACCCCAAAAATAGTACATACACATCCAGAGCGCTCACCACTGAGCCATTCCATTTCAATACAGTGAAGCTTGCAAATATACACACATTGCAAAAATTGAATAGGTCAGACCAATAGAGCCACAGGTGCTTGTCTATACAAGAGATTCGACACTATTTGCAAGGTGAACGATACACATACGATATTATGACAAGTACCTGTGAATGAAAATTTCATAATTATTTTCCCAAATGTTGATTTGATTTGTTTGATTTTCAAGTTACAATTTCAATGATTGTCTCAACTCATTGTATACCATTTGAATCAATATTAGTTACATGAAGCATAGACCACAAATTATTCTATTGAGACCAGTTTTGTACGTAATTTAACTCGCGTTTCCTACGACCGTCGATAATGGAATCTCCCGTGACCTTTGACACTTACAACGTATGCATTCGATATATCACGTGTGTTTACAAATGGCAGTATTCAAGTAGCGTTAAATTGATGAATATCGATACTTTACGTGCCCTTTTTCTGACAAAATACATTATTTTTCACTAATAAACAAGTTAGGATAAGCTGCTTTTATGTCTATAAATATATATTTGTCAATAATGTAACTTTAACACCTCGTGACTCATTTACTCCAGTTTCTGATTTTCGCTCAAATTGATTAATTTTAGACCCAAAAATATAAAGTATGTATGTATGCTGTTGGAGCTTTGCCAATGACTCCGCTTATGGTTGGGAATTGGCTCGAAGACCTTCCATACCCGGCTGGGCCAGACCAGAAGACGCCAATTTTTGAATGTGTGACAAAAACATCGAAGATTCCGAAATGTAGGTCACGGCGTGGATCTTTCGTCACCGCAGAACCGTGGCCTTGTGGAGGTGTGTTCAGCGCAAAAATATAAAGAACCGAATTTTGCAATTCGTGTTGGGTCAAACTGTATGTGTCGTGGTACGAACGCCATGCGAGAACGTGTATGTGTGACATCAGTAGTATGCATACATAATTATGTATTTATGATGGACTATGACAAATGGAGTGAAACAACATCTCATTTTATTGCACATATTAAACACGTTAAAACACTTCTTTAAAATACATTATGGAAATATTGTTCGCGACTATGTGTCATTTTAAAGGAATATTTGTTTGTGTAAATTCTTAGAAATGTATGTAGTATTACATTTTCCTATCCGTATTTACATTTTATATGCATTCAACCATTATTTATCAATATTAACCAAAGAGAAAAAGGGGAAAATAATATGACCTGAATGGGCTCTAACTCACGCCCTCGGGATGACGGAGCCTTGTCGAAGATTCAAATAATTGGTTAAAGCCCCTATAGCGCTCTCTTTGTATATTTTCAAGGATACGTATGTTTTCTCATAAACCAGTCAACACACCCTAACTGTGAATGAAGATCCTGGTTGTACACATATGTGTAGTCTAAATAATGAGTTAATTGCAATAATAACTATCAAGTTTGTTTACCTGTCTACATCATGTATACATGGTGTCCTCTTATGATTGGTTTACCTGAATGTAATGATTTAAATTGATCAATCAATACAGCGAGTGGTAAACTTACAGTAAACACACTATGACTTGACGTACTTGCCGATTCGGTGATCGGCGAAACGGCAACATCCGTTTTGTGTTTAAGAACACAAAAAGGACATTTTTTTTTTTTATTCTGAAGCGGACATGAAAAAAAACACCTAGTACAATCATTGCACACCAGTCACCGCGAGGAAATTGAAATAGACAGCATAGTAGCCATGTTAACTGCACAAAAAGGCCAATCGCTGCAAGTCATGATGCAAATGTCCCCTTTGGTATGGGAGTTTCATAGGGCAATATACACATTTTTATCCAAAGAGGCAAGCTCTATCTCAAAATCCAAGATGGCCGCCGGCCGCCATCTTGGATTATATGACAGAATCATAGTACAGTAACCGTTTGCCTTAGAAACTATTATGACACATGTTTTCTAACCACTTTATGGTCACTGAAGTGATTTCTAACGTCAGTTTTGCATTTGGAATGCCGTATCTCAAAATTCAAGATGGCCGCCGGCCGCCATCTTGGAAATATTGCAAAACCATAGCCCAGAAACCAGTTATCCTAGAAACTATTGCAATACATGTTTTCTAGCTAATTTGAGGTCGCTGAACCAATTTCCGGCATCATATGCATTTATATTGCCGTATATGCAAATCCAAGATGGCCACCACCAGCCATCTTGTAAAATATGTCCAACTCATAGCCCGGAAACTGATTATCATATAAACTATTATGTTTTATAGCTAATTTGCCCTCACTGAACTCATTTCTGGCATCAATTTTGCATTTGCAATACATCTATATGTGGAATCATGGAACTATTAAACCACACACTTTTTTCTACATGCATCTTCCTCTCTAATACTCACATACTGAAATAGCAACAAATACTGTATCTGTTCCGACTGCTTTTGATATGACCAACCCAATGATCAAGTATATAGTGTACTAATACAGAGACTGGCCACCTCCAACCTTGTAAATTGGTATTGATATGTACATGTCGTCTCTCAGTGACTCATCCCATTACCATTATAGTATCATGCAACACCGTCGGTGACCCATCACAGGATCATATGATTGTATAATCAGCCATTAGTAACCCATCCCAGGACCAATGACAGACAATCTGACATCTTAGTAACCCATCACCGGACAATTATGTTAACATGCTATCCCCGACACATCCCTGGATCATAGAATGACATGCCGGTCATCAGTGACGCATCATAGAGCAATGATAATGCGATTACTGCTCGATAGCTCATCCATATGCCATTGGATGTCGCATTGGTTTATTGGCAGCACATCCCATGACACAATAACCCCTTAATAATTCATACAATGTCCCTATGTGGACATGCTGGTCCCTCATTGACTCATCCTACGACCATAATAACGCCACTAATGTGTAAAGATATACTGAAAATCAGTAACACATACTGGTCCCTCAGTATCCCATCCCTGGACACAAGCATGACATACTGTCCACTCAGAAACCCATCCAAGGACCCCAGCTTGACATACTGATCAAACATTTAACGTGGCATGACATACCGTGCTCTTCGCAACCAATAACATTATAATCCCTGAATAACCCATTGCTGTGCCTGAACATGACGTACTGACGCCTTAGTAAATCATTCATGGACATCCTGACCAATTAGTAACCAATCACTCTGAACATGAATCCTTAGTCACCCGCATATGGACCGTAGATGACATACTGAGCATTCAGTAACGCATCTCTGGACCCTGACATGACATACTGACTACATAGTTAGTAAGTTAGTAACCCATCACTGAACCATAGAAAGACATAATGGACTTTCAGTGACCCATCCCTGGACCATGGCATGGCATGCTGACAACTTAGTAACCAATCCCCGAGCCCTTGCGCAACATACACACTCCCTTAACCCATCACTGGACCATATATTGATACTCTGACCCATCAGTGACCTATCTCTGGGCCCTATCATGAACTACTGACGCATTAGTAACCGATAGCTGGACATAAGCATGACATACTGACAATTTAGCAATAGTTCACTCACTGGACACTAGTATAACACACTGCTCCCTTAATAACTAATCCATGGACTCTAGGATGTCATACTGACACTTCAGTTACTAATCCCGGGGATATAGCATGACATACATGTACTGACACATTGATAACCCATATATGGGCCCTGGCATGTCTTACTGACCCATTAGCATGGCATACTGCCTCTTTAGTAACCCATTGTTGTACCATACATGGATGCGAATCTTCCTCTTTTTAGAGGATTCCCTGTTTCTAGACTAACTTATAAAGTACAACGTATAAATTGCTGGCCGTTGTCCAAATACTCAAAAACTGTATTTTTTCTTCATGAGGGTATGGGTGTCTCAAATTGCAAATATAATCTGTTTTCACAATTCCTGGTTCTCATCACTGACCATAGCATTACTGTATACATGTATTTACATATTGTCTCCTTAATAACCTATACATGTACCCTAGCAAGACAAACGGACTTCCCTTAGAAACCCACCCCTGGACGGTATCATACTATACTGACACCTTAGCAACCCATCTGTGGACCAGAGCATGACATACCGACTCATAAGTAACACATCGGTGATTCCCTGCCTGAGATACGGACCCCATGGTAGCCTATCGCTGGACCATAGCATGACATGCCAACTCCCTGATAACACACCCCTGTATCCTGGAATGGCATACTGACCACTTAGCATGATATACCGGTACACCCATGCTATAACCCTAGTATGACATACTGAACTCACCAATCGCAGATGCTAGCAGGACATACTGGCTCATTAGTAACCCATCCCTGAACCATATCATGACATACATACTCCTTAGCAATCAATCACTGGACCATAGCTCGGCAGTGACAACGTAATAACCCATCCCTGGTCTACAACATGACATACATACAAATAGTAACCCTTTCCTGGACCATAGCATGGCATGCCAATCCCTTTGTAACCAATCCCTAAACCCAATCATGACGTACGGCTCCCGTAGTAATCCATCACTGGACCCTAGCATGTCATACTTGCGCCTTAGTAACCCATCCCTGGACTATAGCACGACATACTGACCCCTTAGTAAACCATCGCTGGACCCTAGCACAACATGCTGGTACCTAGCACAACATGCTGGTACATTAGTAACCCATCACTGGACAATAGCATGGTATACTGACTCTTTGCTACAACATCTCGGGACCCTAGGATTACATAGTGACTCGATCCTTGGTATCATATCCTTGGACCTGATTATAACATTACTCACACATATTTGGAATAGTACATTAAAACACATTCCGAATAGATGAAAACGTGGTTGCTACCGGTATATGAAATGTTGAACCAAAACATGTTTGTATGTGCCTTTAAGCCTTTCAGGATTGTTTCGCAGTTTTACAGAAGATCAAGGAGTCATATATGGTGCTGAACGGTTGCTGGATTGACAAATAAAACATAGGTTCCCGCCACGAGTGTCCATTATGGTAGTCGAGCTCTCTGATTCATTCATCTCTTATGAATCTGAAAATAATCTGCATAAATCATATTCCACTGCATGTCATGACGCAAACGTCACCTTTGTTATTGAATTAAAGTTCCTTAGTACAATAGAACAATATATATTCAAATACACAAACTGTATCTCAAAATCAAAGATTCCCGTCGGCTTTATGATGTGATGATGATGATGTTCATATATAATGGTGGTCGTTGGCTGGAAGACCCTACATACCAGGCCGAAATGATGTGTGATAACTTGGTTGCAGCTATATTCAGCATGAGCATGTCATTGCTTGTGCTATTTTAGTTTTTATGATACAGGAGACATTCTAGTGTAAATTTGATTTTCATATATCTGGCCAAAATGTCTTTTCATAAATTGTATCATCATTTTCGATTTCCTGTAATATTGCCAGGATTACACCTTTAAATGTATTCCAAATGCTAAACCGATTCCAGAAACGAGTTCAGAGACCTCAAATTAGTTAGAAAAGATGTATGATAATAGTTCCTATGAAAACTGGTTTCCGGGCTATAATTTGGCAATATTTCCAAGATGGCGGCCGGTGGCCATCTTGAATTCTGAGATATGGCATTCCAAATGCTAAATTTGTGCAAGAAATGAGTTCAGGGGCCATAGAGTAGCTAGAAAACATGTGTCATTATAGTTTATATGACAAATACTTCCTGTGCTATGGATCAGCCATATAATCCAAGATGGCGGCCGGCGGCCATCTTGGATTTTGAGATAGAGCTTGCCTCTTTGGATAATTTTTTTTATATTGCCCTAAGGAACTCCCATTCCAAAGGGGACCTTTGCATCATGATGTGCAGCGATTTTCACTTAACATGTCTACTAGCAAAGTCTCTGTAAATTACTGAAGGACTTGATTTACTCCCCGACCCACTACTAACGAGGCCCTGTTAGGGGGGGGGTACCCCATATGGCATATGGAGAATTAAATTTAAAAATGAGTTTATATGGCATATGGATAATACCCGAACAGGGCCTCACTAACAGCTCTAAGATGAGATGAGTCAAATTGCAGGAAATTTGATGTGTCTTGTGCTACTTACAGATAACACCAGAAGTGGTGTTGAAGCTAACGGATGCTGAATTCGCTTCACTGGGAATCCAGGCGATTGGTGATCGCGTTCGCCTTCGCGAACGGTGCAGGGCAGCCACAAGAGGTACGTCGTTCTTGATTAATTATGCATTACTTATCATAACGCTCGCGGATTGCCTATATATATTTACCTTTGTCCGTCCGTCCGTGACAAAATTAAAACTGTTATGATGCCTCGAGCGGGGATAGAACTAATGACATTCGGCACGGTAGGCCAGTGATGTTACCATCAGACCATGGACCGATAAAAAGATAACAACAACAAAATTGTCAGTATACATGTGTCAACATTGAATAACATAGTTGAAATGTAATGGAAAAGAGCTTCTTATTTTTGCTATTCAAATGTCTTTGTAACTTTGACAATTTGAAAGCCTGAGATTCATGACACAAAGCCTGAGATCCGGAAAGTGTTGCAAAATCATGAGATTCGGGCTAAACGCCTGATGTTTGCCAGACCTGCAGACGGTATTAAAGTTAAGCACCGGATACGAAAATGTGTCAAAAAGAACTAGAGTGGTCGATGGGACATCGCATATATACCCACACCGAGGGCTGGACAACAATTTCGCAACAATTCCTTACGTAACTTAAATGATAGTACTGTTTCATGAGACATGTCCCATGTATACTTATGGGTGGAATGATCAGTGTCATTTACTTCAGCATGGAAGGTCCTCGAGCCGATTCCCACCGTTAAATATAATCAAACAACAACAACAACAACAGTGTCAGTTTTTGCCGTTTATATTTTCAGACCCTGATGACCAAGATTCGTCCGTATTAAGGAGGTTGCAGGAATTGAGGGGACAGCGGACGGGAAACGTAAGTACATACACTAATAGCACCCCGTACAACCGGTTTCATCTAGTTCCGGTGGCTCCAACCAGTTCCGGGAAGCGGCAAATGGCGGTATGTTGAATCAGTTTGTAAAACAATAAAAAAAAATTTACTGTGTAGTAGCCATTGCTATTTAAACCGGTCATATTGAACTTAAATGGTTCATTTACACACATGCACAAGCCTACATCCGTACGCCGTCGGGAAGGGTGATATAATTATGATGCAAGAAAGGTAATTCAACTTTTGGTAGAAATTCTTTGAATAAGTCACATTTCCTGCACCAATTTAACATCTTACTGCACACTAGAGCACACAGACTGGAGTCAGAATCTCAAAAGGCCTCTGGAAATAAGTTTTGGGAGGTCGGCTTGTTAAAAGTCGGACACAATTAATGCTCAAGTTATTCAGTGAACATTGCTGATTCAGAATATGCTTGTGTCCAAGATGAATTTTGCATATTATGCAAATTAATGAGGTCAAAGTTCACTCGGTGCATTTTTCTAGAATAAATTTTCTAAGTCCTCTTATCTTGACTTAGGCTCCAGTTTTGTTGGATTTTCTTGAACAATATGTAATTGATAACCAGCCTGTGTACCCGATTCAATAAACAATAGAGTACTAAAAGAGTTATCCTCTGAACTATCCAAACCTCTGTGTGATCTTTTTAATCATTCTCTTCGTCTTTCACAAGTTCCTAGTAAGTGGAAAGAGGCATCTGTTTGTGCTATTCTGAAAAAGGGCGACCCTTCTGATACCGATTTCTTTGCTCTGTACGATGGAAAAGGTTATGGAAAAAATCATACATAAACATATTTTCAACTTCTTAAACCGTAACAATATTATCACTGCCCTTCAGTCTGGCTTCGTACCCAAGGATTCTACTGTTAACCAATTGGCCGATATATACAACACTTTCTGCAAGGCTCTCGATGATGGTAAAGAGGTCCGTTCTGACTAACCCCTGAGAATCCCCTCCCAGATCCTGCGCTCATTTGAACTACAAATCATGATAAGAACACCACTAACAACACTGGATGACTTGGTTAAAGCAACCATCTTGAATTTCAAAATGGCCGCCGAAAATGGATGCCATCCAAACTGTTGTTGTCCGTATATCTTGGATATTTAGACACATGTAAGTTTAATATTGGTGTCTACACCCATGTTTTCATGATCAGTGTATATATGTTTATATTCCAGCGCCGGGCACAGATAGGCTCTACAGCACGAGTTCCTAAAACGACAAGAAGGGTCATAATTGGATGGAAGCACAAATCGAAACGTGACAGGATGCACAAAGTCATCCCACCACAGAAGGGTGGTGGTAAACAGGAAATCGATATAGAAAAACATTTGTCACTGAAAGAAACAACTGAGTATATTGCCAACTTTTACTTCCACCGCGGCGTAAACACGGCGAGTGGCCTTGAGTTGAAAGATTTGGACTTCGTCGTTGGTAATTTTCGGGGCGACACCATGACGGGCACAGAGGAGGCACTATGCACCTTCGGTGATTATGTCGACAAACTGGCCATATGTCCCATTCGTTTGTACTTACACACAAAGGAGAAATCAGAGGTAACCCAAGTCCAGTAGCAAATTGAAGCTGTTCTTTTTTTGCAAATTGCAGTGCATGTGTTGTAATTTTAATATTGCTTACACTAGTATGATGGTAAATGAATGAATTTCTAAATTCTGACATAGTACAATAATATTATATTTTATTACATACCTGGCGATGAAAACGACGTTTATTCGAAGAAAATAAATGCTTTATCTTCACACTGTGAAAATAAAGGACTACCGGTGAGATAAACGTGATGTTACGTCGCGTAAACGTAACGTCATGTTGGCGCCATTCCACTAGGAAGTGTTATATTTGGCATTCTACGGCTTACAATGTGCTATAAAGTCATAATATCTGGATATGTTTCCAAAACTCAAAATCTCCAAATCAATATATACATGTCTGACTATTAAAAAAACGCAACATATTCATAGAAACACGTTTTAGCAACGTTTTCTTTGTCTTTCCGTTCCAATTAATTAGACCGGTATGTAATAAACAGAAAATTCATGGTTTTGCAGTGAATATGACATTTATGTTCATCTCGTGACATTCCACACCACTCGATGAAAATAAATGCCATATTCACTGCAAAACCATGAATAATTATCCTCTATTTACTAAGTATGTAAATTAATAAAAATTTGCAGACGACAGACATGACAGACGAAACAGAGGAACTCGATGTTCAGCTACACGAGGTCAGTATTTTCGTATTTTGCAACTTTTATACCAATCAAACATTAAGACACAATAAAATTTAAAATAAATTAAATTCATACAACCTTCAAATTGTGCGTGTGAATTCACCATAACCCAAGGATGTGCACAAATCCATTGAACATTTTCAACCACCCCTGGAGGCCCTGTAAGGGGGTCATTATCTTTAAAATTACGCTAAAAACGCTTGTATATCCAATTCCGCATTCATTAAGATTAAGACACGTGATGCTAATGATGATGCTCGTGGGGTTTCCTGGCCCCGTTTAGGGTCGGAATTGGCTCGATGACCTTCCATACCCGGCTGGGCCAGACCTGCGAAAGAGACGCCCATTTTTGAATTTTGTGGAAAAATCCGGAGCTGTGTAAAAACTAGTAAAAAATAAAAAGAGTTCAGTCTTAAATTGGCGCGTCTGAACGAGGTAATTTGCAGCGGCACGATGACGTAGCCTCCTAATTGCATTTCCCTCACGCTGTATTCAGGCATCATGTCAGGCGGTGTGAGGCAGGGTTCTCTGTATTTTTAATGAATATTCTTAACGATGTGTTTTGATATCTTGGACGCCCTGCCTCTATGTGTGTGGTATGTGATATGTGTACCAGCGGTAACTCTTGACACGCTAGGTTTTATGTCCTATATTTAGAGTCATTTCAAACCAGCCACGATACATGTGTCCTAATTTAGTTGGGATGTATGTCTTACTGTTTTATCCATTAGACTCTCCATTGTCCACAACGACGCCGAAACGCCTGTTTCCCCTCATGGGTTGCTATCGCTTGTATTATTTGATTGTTTTATGTTTATTAAGACACGTACATACAGTGGGCGACTTTATGGTTATATTAAATAATTGGATGAGCCATATCAGACGATAAGTGGTCATATTGCTATTCGGATGATTGCCGAAAATGGTTTTGGTATTTTTAAAAAAAAAATCCGAAAATAACATTTTTTTTTTTTTTTTTTTCAAAAAAAAAAAGGTGAATTTAAATCACGAAAATATCGACATCGTTTTCGGAAAAAAGGTATAAAAATACCAAAATCATCTTCGGCAATTATCTGACTTGCAATGACGTAACTCACGACCTGGTTCATCTAATTATTTAATATAACCAATCTGCTCACATACCCATTACATTGTAAGTAACGGGGAATATATACATGTGCGTTTTTAAAGTTGCTAACTGAACAACCTTCAAAATTAATATTGTGTGTGAATTCACCATAACACAATGATGTGCACTAAGCAATTGAAGCTTTTCAACCACCCCTCGGGGCCATGCAATCATCTGGGGAGATAATTATATCAAAATGACGTTAACAACGCTTGCGAGTGCAACTCCTCATTTATTACATGTAATTTTCTTTGTTTACATGTGTTCATTCGGCCACAGTTTATAGGCGAAAAAGCTTGACATGGACTGTTAGTTACGATTGTAATTCTTATTCAGGCCGCTGATCCTGACCCAAATCTTCCTGACACTTTTCTACAAGACGTTTCCGATCACGACGCGATCCTTCAAGCGCCACAGGTCAGTAATCCGAACGCGTAAATATAGAGGATCCTACACGAGTGTTCGTTGTTTATGGAAATTTATTAAACGAGTCAAGACCACACATCTTTTTTCCCCATATTTACCCCTGTTTTTCTAGCGGTAAATAACCATAATGTGTATGTAAAATTTGTTTACGGATTTAATGGAATCATTTACTATATTATGTATGTCCAGACCTCATCTGTGGCCATGTCGCTTTAAGATCGAAAAATGTAATTTATTTCTGTAAACAAAAAACATGGAAATTTAGCAATGTCCATACTTTTTATTTTTTGGAAAATCGGTCACTCAAAATTAATATTGATTTTATAGCTGAAAATCGATTTAGTTATGGGAAATTAACATGCGGAAAAATGTCTACATATGCGATTTTAAAATGGGGCGAAGTATCACATTTTTGCCAATAACTTTTGAATTTCTCAACCGATTTACAGAATCTAATCAATTTTTTTTCTTAGTTGGAGCATTTCGAACCGATCTAGTCGGGATTCGTGACTCATTTCTACGATTTCTACAAAAGTTGAAAATCAGAGGTTTGAAGACGATCATGTTAATTTCCCATAGAGATATCGTTTTTCGGCTATGAAATCAATATTTGAATGTTTTTTTTTTCAAAAAAGAAGAAGAAAAGTAGGGACATTGCTAAATTTTTATGTTTTTTTTTAATAAATAATATACCGTTTTGTAGGAATAAACAGCCCCTCCCATTTTTTGTTTGGAATGGATAATAGTTTTAAATGTGCAGCTACATGTTAATAACGTTTAGTAACATGTAAATGGAATGTACATGCTGATCAGAGTGCGGATCATACAATTACATGTATTATGTATGTGAAATGGTCCACCATCGGCTAAAATACGTTATACTGACTTCACTGCAGCAACCAGCGTGGCACATTTATCAGTCATGACATAAACAGCATGCATTTATAATATTCACGTTCTATTCTTCTATGCTATGCTTATTTAGACCGATGAATTGCCGGACCTACGACAAGACAGTTCTGGTGACGGCACAGTCGATCTACAACCAGAGGTCAGTACTGTAATGAGTAAAAATCATAGTCACACTAAACATACATCGCTACAGAAATCGATGTAATGGTACCTACATGTAATGATACTAATCATACAGTGTACATTTATCATGTGCCAGTTGAACACTACCACTTCGTAGGTCGACACGGTTCTGTAAGTGGAAGTTTCGTCTTTCGAATATTAAAGCACATTAATTTTATCCGCGACTTCTACCATTTAGTCACGTGGTTTATCCAGATTGATATCGCACTCCGGATCACACTGACAGCCACAGCGAACTACAGGGAAACTACTAACGCAGCCCTTGACCATGTAATTGCTACAACCAGCGCATACAATAAACGCTTCTTTACAAATCAGATAGCACAGATGCTGACCTCAAAATCACTCCGCATCGGCACCTACATGTACATGTCGGTGAAAATTGATCCATCTGATGCAAAACCAATGCACATCTACATTTACTACAGTAGCGATGTAATCACACGTACAGTACATGTAATTTTATGATGAAAAAAGTTCACGGGTGCTGAACTACGCATCAGTGTGAAGTGTTTCAGGACGATCATGGCGCCGGTTATACCACGATTCTTGACAAAAATAAATACTACAACTTATACTGTATGCGGACGCAAAAGTTGTCCCGTCAAGCGCCCATCAAAACTGACACATCTATGCACTTTCCATACATGTTTCAGGGCACAACAGATTTACTGGATCAAGAAGTCGACACTGGAACGCCTACCATTATATTTCGTGCCAGGCAGCTAGTAAGGGTGAGTAGTTTATATTTATAATGCATTGGATCGCTAAGCAACATTGACTAACATTGCGGACACATTGTAATTCCAGACCTGTCAAAACTTTTTCATAAAAAAACTCAGATTTTAAAAACTATCAACATTAAGAACGCGATCGACAAAATGTTAGAAGAATTAAGTTCGCGAACGAATTAAGAAGCACAATTTAGCTCGCGAATGACAAAAAAAGTTGAATTTTGGAAATTGAAATCTCCAACATTTAACTAATATTACAAACTTATTTGTTTGAAACTGTGTTAGATCTAATATAATCAGCAAGACTTCTTTAAACATTTCCATTTATTATACCTCATCACAAATTCTAGGCTTTTCATTGGTCACTTTGACATCACATGGTATGAGCCAGTCCGCAATGTTACCCTCGCGGACCTGAGAGGGTGACATTGCAGGGTAACAGTAAAAATGTTACCCTCCGCTACGGAAATGCCCGAAGTCTGTACCCGAAGATGCACGAAGTCATGTCACGGAAACCACCGAACGTTAATTTGAGTACTAGTCCTGGCTCCGTAATGGAAGTCCGTATATAATTTTTTGGCCACAAAGTTTGACACTTGATTTGAGTTACATGATCATTAAGCTTTAAAATTAACTCGGGTAGACTTTTGAAAGCCGGGACAAGAAGCCGCCATTTTGAAAAATCCAAGATGGCCGCCATTT
>JBEVXV010000535.1:0-2408 GCA_040505915.1 Sedimenticola sp.
TGCTATCTGGCAATAAGGGAATATATGTATTTAATACAAAGATATTTTGCTTGAAAAGCAAATGAGTCTCAGTTCCTGGACTTGAACCGAGGGAGCGGTGGGGCGTAAACATTGGAATTCCGCCGCGAGTGGGGATAGCACCCACAACCTCGGGCACGGATGTTCAACCCACTTCTTCAGCTATGAATTACATGAACAGGAGATATATGTAAACGAATAGGAAGTGTATGATGTAAACAAACAGGAAGGATATGATGTAAGGGAACAGGAAGAATCGAACTCGCTACCTCCTACCTAGACAGCCCTGAATTAAATATCACACATGAATTCTTCCATGTTTGAGTTTAGACGATGGTGCACCATTTAGAGCTAGTAACGATGATCCATAATGCTAACACGCCAATCACAATAACATCAGAGTTACTGTTGTTCAATGTAAATTACAGATTATGATGACAAATTAGCATTTTAGAGGCCTCAGGTATCTCATATTTTAACCGAAACAATGTAGTGGTAATTCAAACAAATCCGACACTATTAAGAGTCTAAGATCAAGAGAGGAGAGTCCAACCAGGATATGTAAAAAGGGGAATCACGGACCGGAATGCAGGGAGGAGCGAGTTCTATTATCTAGGTGTCCAAGGATGTCCCTCGGTCTCGACCTAAATAGAACCCACTATAAATAAATACAATGCATGGGGGCCTAGAATGTGGGAATATTTACCGGCAACCACAGCCACGGCCAGGACAACAGAACGGGAGAAAGAGTCACACCAGATCAGATGCGGTACAAGCACCTGGCATTGATGTTACATTTATTTCGCACCAATGACAGGGGCAGGGACTTCACCTCCGCCACCCTCCTGCAAACTGACTCGATATTCCAAGGTGTATTCGGACGCCGACGATCGGTGGTATTCAAGTAAGGGGAGTCAGTTTCCAGTAGGATCCTGGACAGATCAAGTGCGACCAGAACCTCAGACGCGGATGGATCCCCCAAAATGGTACTGGTAAAACCAAAATGAACATTTGGGAAGGTCTCCACCCACCTCTTCAGCTCCCCCACACTGCCAACAAAGCAATGGCGGTGAATGCGCAAATGGCATAAACCCAGATCCACTATAATCTGGCGCACCTCCTCGGCAGCCGAACCATCCTCACGGTCTCTCGTGTGAAGCACGAGCACCTTGTCAAACCGTTCAGCGAGGGGAACCACGCGTCGCAGGAAAAGGCGCTGGGACCGGAATTTCTCTTCCCGACACAACCTTTTGTTTCGACAATTGCCGTGTTTGCAAACGGAAGTGAAATCCAGCCCCACCTCTCCCAGCGCAACGAAGCCACCCCCGCCAAGCGCGTCCTCAATATGAGCAATGTGATCGTCCATCACACGGGAAGAGCATACCTGGTGTGGGTGCACGCCAATTGTAGAATACAGCTTGACGCACCCCCCCACCTGGCGGGCTCGCTTGGACCAGGACGATGGGAAAACGTAGTTACAGATTAGATGCGTCAGATGGATACCCTGGTGGTCAACATCACTCTCAAGATCTTCAAAATTGTGGTGTCTGGTACGTGAAAGTAATGCGTCTAGATGGAAATGACTATCTATGTAGTCAGGAGAGGTATTACTGAGAAGAACAGGATCAGCGAGAGTAGATTTACATTCCTTCACGGAGAGTTGAGAAGAATTAGGGAGAGTAGCGAGTATTTTACTAAGAATGCGCCAGTGTGTAATAGAAAGAAGATGGTTAGGAGGAGAGATGTCAAAGGAATCAGGCTCAGGAAGAGAAGCACGCTGACAGTAGAGCCTAAGAGCAGAGACAACAAGATCAGGAAAAGGTAATTCATTTCCAGATACCGCAGGAAAGAGAGATTGGTCAAGAACGTAAGTGAGGAGATCAGCTGGCGCATGTAAACGTAGAAGAGACTGAAGTAGGGTGAAGAGAATATCGATTAAGACACAGAAGTAGGGGAAGTGAGCCGTAGAGAAGTGTAGATCAGAGGAGTCAACACTGTTGTGAGACAAGGCAAGATGCCGGGCCCATTTATTTGTCGGGGCCTCACAACCCCAGCAAGCTGAGGCTGGACAGGCAAACCAACACAAGTGATTGACAGAGCAATGCACACGCATATGTCTGATTCTGGCGTGGCAAATACAACACATAGCCCTGTTCAGACGACCTTGGTTGGGTATCTCAGCCAACACAGAGCGATGCTCTTCGAGGATTACCTCGTCGATGTAGCCGACTTCCTCTTCCAGAGACATAGTTGCTGGTTGTTATAGGAAGAAGTAGTTGTATGTCCTACAAAAGTAATGTATTAATTTAAAAGCAGATATCTATTATTGGCGGAGACTTAACTCGCCAAGATCTATTTGTAGATATGGATTTAGAAAATCCAAATACCAG
>JBEVXV010000536.1:0-2114 GCA_040505915.1 Sedimenticola sp.
GTAATCTGAAGCTTCAACGAGCGAAAAAGCGAAGGTATTCAGATGATACAAATGAGGCGGGTGGTAGTGGTGGGAAGGTAACTCGCTCTAGTTCAGTTGCACCTGGAGCAGAGACGGGCAACAGTTGTTTCTTCTGCGGAACTGGTCCAGAATCTGGCGACCTTCGGAAAGCTTCAATGTTCCGTTTACACAGACGGGTGAAGCAGTGTGCTGAACTATTGGGGGATAGTCTGTTGCTAGCCAAACTTAGCGCAGGCGACATGATGGCACAGGATGCAATATACCATGTAAAATGCCTCAGTTTGCTATATAGAAAAGCAGAACGGTGTAAGGCTGATGACATCACGGACAACCGGGATGCTCGAATTCATGGCATTGTACTGGCTGAGCTAGTGACATACATTGAGGATTCACGAGCTGAATGTTATGATATGCCACTAGTGCTAAAACTAGCTGATCTGGCCAAAATGTATACGTCGCGCCTGAATCAACTTGGTGTTGACGCGACAGGTAAAGTGCAAACGACACGCCTAAAACATAGACTGCTCGACCAATTTCCGGACATGGAAGCACACAAACATGGTCGCGATGTACTGCTAGCGTTTAATGAGGGCATTGGACTTGCTCTCAAAACGGCATACGACAATGATTTTGATGATGATGGCATTATTCTTGCTAAAGCAGCACGAATTGTCCGCAAAGACATGTTTAGCAAGACACATTCTGTTTTCACTGGGTCATTTGAAGGGAAATGCCAACAGCAGTCGGTTCCAGCATCGCTGACAACGCTAGTGAACATGATTCTTGGTGGTCCAGATATTAAAACCCAATCCAGCAATGTATGCGAAGCTCAAGCGGCTCTCACTCTGGCGCAATTGTTGCACTTCAACTCCACCATACGACGTCGTGATGGTTCATCAGCCAGTTATCACACGAAATCACGCGAGACCCCACTTCCAATATACACAGGTCTACTTGTACATGCTGAAACTAGAAAACGGGGATTGATAGACAAATTGTATGATTTGGGTCTTTCTATTTCGTATGACAGAGTACTGGAAATCTCCACGGACATGGGAAATCGTGTATGTGAGCAATTTGAGAGAGAAAGTCTTGTATGCCCCGTGTCACTTCGCAAGGGCATTTTCACCACCAGTGCTGTGGACAATATAGACCACAACCCTACATCTACCACATCACAGGGAGCACTCCATGGAACAGGGATATCCATATTTCAGCATCCTACACCAGAGTGTATTGGCGAGGACAGAGAGATTAGTGCTCTCAATTCGACGGACAGTCGCCGATCAAAAGGCATATCACCATTGCCAGAGTCATACACAAGTGTACCCCCTGTTATATTACGTGACAAGGAACCTGTAGTACCTGCCATGCATGCATCGATTGACCGAGAGTGTCCGATGTTGTTGGCCAATGTGAAACAGCAATACAAATGGCTGGAACATGCAAAATTAGTTTGTGAAGAGGAGGGCACGGGCAATGAACAGAACATGACAGTATCATGGGCGGCTTACCATGCATCTGAAACAGACGTTCCAAATACTGATGCGCCAGTTGACATTAGTACATTGTTGCCTCTGTTCCAGGAACAGTCAAAATCACCTGCAATGATACGGCATGCAATGGATATTATACAACATGCTGTCGACTTCCTAAATCCGGGTCAAATACCAGTCATTGCCTGTGATCAGCCATTGTACGCACTTGCCAAGACCATACAATGGAATTGGCCAGAGACACATGGAGAAGATCGGTGTGTGATCATGTTCGGAGGACTGCACATAGAAATGACTGCTCTAAAAGCACTTGGCAATTGGTTGCAGGATAGTGGTTGGGTGGCTGCTATTGCTGACGCCAACATAGCATCTTCTGGCACAGCAGATTCATTCATTAAGGCAGCACATGTGACACGTACGCGGCATGCACACCAGGTAACAGCTGCCAGTCTGTATATATTGATGCAGACTGCTTTCCAACATTACCTAACTGACTTCACAGATGAAGAGGACCCAATGCCATTTGATGAGTGGCGGGCATCGAGAGGATCGAAAAGTCACCAGTTCTTGTATTGGTCTATGACACTTGACTTCGAG
>JBEVXV010000536.1:2214-4893 GCA_040505915.1 Sedimenticola sp.
CATGAACAAAATAACAAATGTGTGAAAGGCGATGGCGGTGCTGTGGGTCTTACGGAAAATTCCCAGGAACTGCTTCGGTGGATGATATCGGGACCAGAAGTGGCCAGAGTTATCGGAGAATTTGAATCATCTCTTGAAGGCATCAAACATAAGCAGAGCAAGGGTCCGAACTTGCATCACCACGAACAAGTGAAAAGTGTCCAGAAAACATTTCAAAAGCAGGTGACGTCACTTTGCACTGTAATTGAAAAAATGGGGAATCCATTTATGGAAGAAAGTGGTGATCTTCTGGTTCTCAATACTAGAGACATTGTTACTAGCGAAGTAAAGGAAACCATCCAGCACATTCTTTCCATTGGAGAGGGACAGTTCACGAGTTTCTTGGAAACCAGACTGGAGCAACGTACTACATCGCTATTCCAGCCAATTCCTAGAAACAGGTTTCCGCTGCTTGGCTGTTTACCCACCAGAACCGTGTCCAAGGAACGCCAGCAGATTATGTCATTGAAAAAGAATTGTGCTCTTTTCTCTCAGCTATATGTCTCTTGCCAGGTACGAGATGGTGACCTGGAGGAGTTCTTCAGCCATGAAAATCAAGCATGTCCGCCAGCTCTCTCCCAATATGGAACACTACGTTCGGGAACAAAGTCCGATCTTGCCCACTGTCTGGAAAAGCTTATTGACGCACCCGAAGGAACGCCTGACGTTGAAGCGTTACTTCTGGATGGGGCTGTCGTTGTGCACATGTTGAAACCTGGCACCACAAAAACATTTAAAGCGTATGGACACGAAGTCTTCAAGAAGTACATCAACTCACAACTGCGAACTGTCAGCAGGCTTGATATAATCTGGGATAGATATAGCGCTGATAGTCTGAAACATGCAGCACGAGCTAAACGGGGAAGCGGTACACGGCGACGTGTTCATCCAGACAACAACTTACCGGGCAACTGGGAATCATTCCTGAAAGTTGACGAGAACAAGACGGAACTATTCGACTACCTGGCAGAAGTGTCGATGACTATTGACTGTGACGACAAACAGATCATTTCCACACATGGAGACACTGTACTGTTTAATACTGAGAGAGATGTGTGTGACATTTCGCCATGCTCTCACGAAGAGGCGGACACGAGGCTACTATTGCATGCAGCTGACTGCGCAGCACGTGGCCACACACGGGTGATGCTGCGAACTGTAGATACTGATGTGATTGTGTTAGCCACAGCCATGTTTCAACAGCTAGCTATTACCGAACTATGGATAGCATTTGGAACAGGTAAGAGCTTCAGATACATTCCAATTCATGTCATTGCTGAAACATTAGGAGCTGATAAATGTAAAGCTCTTCCAGCATTCCATGCCTTCACGGGTTGCGATCAGACGTCGTCATTTGCTGGAAGAGGAAAAAACACAGCATGGCAAACTTGGAATGTTGACAATGAGGTCACAGAAGCGTTCAAAGCACTGAGCGCCGTTCCTACTACAGACATAGTAGACACAAACATGCCCACCATCGAGCGTTTCGTCATTGTCATGTATGACAGGACGAGTACCTGTGAAACAGTCAATGAGGCACGCAAGGATTTGTTCACCAGGAAAGGTAGAGCAATAGATGCGGTTCCACCAACATCTGCCGCACTTTATGAGCACACAAAACGTGTTGCCTACCAGGCGGGCCATTGTTGGGGTCAGTCCCTCTCTCCACGACCAACTCTACCTTCACCAGTTGAATGGGGATGGAAGCAATCGACGTCTCACACATGGGAACCGGATTGGACGAAACTTCCAGAAGCATCGAAGGTGTGCCAGCAGCTGATTAAATGCGGTTGTCAGTCAGTCAGAGGGTGCACCAAACAGTGCAAGTGTGTGAAAGCTTGTTTGAAATGCACGGCATTGTGCAAATGTGGTGGTGAGTGTGAACGTGACGAGTAAATCGTGTAGCCAATTAATGGTCATGTCAACTTGTCTGAGTTACGACACCGATGGATGAAACGTGTGATCTTAGGGTATCGCATGTGTGTTCCCAGTTACACTTCCGTGTAATGAGGCGGCCATTTTGAAATTGGTGGCCACCTAAGACATAGCAACTATAATGTAAAAAATCGATGTGACAAATATTATACTCTGATATAACGCCGTCAATTAGTTGGATAAAAATAAACACTGCACATATATGTTCAGCACATATTGCCTTTGCAACCATATATATATATATATATATGAAATATGGCGGCCATTTTGAAAATATGTCAGTTAACCTATACTAGAAAACAATTGCAATGGCAACATAATTGTCTGGAACATATTTCTATTTAAATTGACCAGTTTATATTCACAATGATATATACAAACCAAATATGCACAAAAATGGCGGCCATCTTGAAAATGGCGGCCATCTTGTTGTTGTTTTAGTGGGTCCATATCCAAAAACATTTAGTACATCAAACTCTATCATTGTGCAAAGTTTCATGCTTGTAACTGCAAGTACGCATTCACAATGATATACAAACCAAATATGCACACAAAACGTCGGCCATCTTGAAAATGGCGGCCATCTTGCTTTTTTTTCAGTGGGTCCATATCCAAAAATATTCAGTATATCAAACTTTATCATTGTGCAAAGTTTCATGCTTGTAACAGGAAGTGCGCAATTTTTTCACGATTCTGCTGTACTAT
>JBEVXV010000537.1:0-3459 GCA_040505915.1 Sedimenticola sp.
GCTGCGTACCCCTGTCAGCGGAGTATTGAGGCGACCAGACCCCTGTTCTTGGTGTCTGTCAGTGTGTTTGGTGTGTTCACTGCATTACTACCTCCAGAATTCGATTTGTCAGGGCTGAATTCTCCTTCTTTCGACAAGGGAATTGATTGACTTTGTGGGTTGAAATTCCTATCTTTAATGTGCAAGTTTTGCACTAGCGATACGGTTTAAACTTACACCTGACTCAGCAGCCTCTATAGCAAGATGGCGATGAACTTCTGGTGGTACACGAACCATGAATTTACCGCTATATTTGCGTGATGATAAAGGCTGAGGTAACTCCTCTTTGCTTTTGTTCATATCTGTAATACAGTCTTTAACGACAGAACGAATACCTTTTAATGCCTTTTCAGAGGTGGATGCAAGCCAGCTAAGGCTTGGGAATTCAGCACATAAACCTATAAACTCTTCATCTTCATCAGACCACAATACGCGGTATGTATATTTATCACTTTCAAGAACCATGCTGCACCTCAATTTTTTCAATAGCAAGTAATACCTGCTTGACTTGGTAGGGCTTAGCTTTGCCTTTGTGATTTTGAATGTTTACACGTGGGTCTCCAGGCCACGGTGTTTTATAGACACAATGTCTATTACCGCACTGGCGTGGTTTACCAAAATAATGTGTACAAACCTTTTGAAGATCATTGAAACGAACCCCTTTAGGGTTTGCTTTCATTTCATCCAGGATTTTAGCAAGGCCGCTCATTTTAATTATAGTAGCATTAGTGATACTATAGTCAAGTGCTATTTTTACACACAACGCTGCCATAACCGGAGGCAAAAACTGTTTAGGGAGGAACGACCGGTGCAGTTTTTGACGTCCGAGTTTATGGCCTTGTTACGTTTTTTTAGCTGGCAAAACCAGAACTCTTTCACTTCGCCAAACTCTTACAACATGAATCGATGATTTTTCCCTCATATACACCACGCGGAATGGGGAGTGAATTAGTTCTCGGATTTTTTGGTTGTTGAATTCAGGTACAAGCCTACCGATATCGGGGTGTTTCTCTAGTGTTTGAATGTGTTCTATTATTTCAACAACAAACTTATCACCAATATGAGGTACTCCCTCTTCGAGGTAGTATTCTTTTATAGTTTCAAAATCAAAAAATGCAGATTTTGTAATTAGGATTTCCATTCACTCAATTCCCAGTTTCTTCTTCACTTCATTAAGTGAAAACTCATTACCCTCCTTTACATCCATCATTCCTTGTGTGACAGCCTTCAAAAACGCCCTTTCTTCTTCATTTTTTTCATACTCATCTAGCGCTTGCACTACCGCCACACCTCGGCCGCGGCTTGTGAGTAAAATTGGTCGATGTGAGTCATTTGCGTGATTTACTACTTTTCCAGGGTTAACCTTCAAATCAGAGAGCGGGATTACATCCTCAGAGAATTTTGTGTTCATGCATACTACCTTTAGGTGCTGTTAACTGGTCATTTTATAGCACCTATTTGGCTTTATTTCAAGAACGTAACGTTTAGCATGAGCCGAATATTTTGGAACGACAGTGACAAAATATGTCGGTCTCTATGCGTTTGTTATGTGTTTTATAGTTAACACTTATTACTATTAGCCTTATTCATTGATTACACAAAAACCGTTACCGAACGGGTCAGCACAATAAGCAATAGATCCCCATTCACCACTTTCACCGCCTTCATGCAAACCGTCTAACTGAAGTATTTTTTCAACAACCTCATCAATATTCTCTGTAAGAAAGTCCAAATGAACAGGCGTCCAATGGCGTTTATAATCACGGACAGTTTCGCTTGATGCTACAGGTTTAGTTCCTGCCTCCTTTTCCTGCAAATATATATCGCAATTATCTGTAGAAAGAACAACCATATTAGACCCTTGATCTCTAAGTTTTTTACAGCCTAATGCTTCTACATAAAATCTCTCAGCCTGCTTTAAGCTTGAGACATCAATACTTACAGAAATCTTTATCACAACATACCCTCATTTATACAGTTTCGAAAAAATACAATTTTTTATCATTATATTCTATCTCGTCATTGGTGCTTGGTAATTGGCTGGGAATACACATAACAGCTGATTATACGACACGCACATGTATTGGTGTTACTCGACACGCACGGATAACGGAATAATATTGCGTTTGCTCTACCCACGTTCTCCTTTATTTCCATAGTCAATCACTACTAGCTCAATCGCTTCCTTCGATTCCATGTAAGCAGGCATCCCTAAGGCTGGTTTGGAGGAGAAGATACTTCATCTTTAAAGTATTTAGATAGTTAAAGCAAGGTTTTTGGGGCAATTCATGGGAGGTGATGTATCGGTTAATGCTTGGTGTGCGGGGCTTTTGGTGCTCGGAGGTAGTTCTTTCGCGGTTCGAGAAACCGTTCCTACAGGGGGAAGTGGGGGGTGATAAAAAAGGCGTACCCTTTTTGGGGTACGCCTTTTTTCTGCGTTTTAAGCGGTTAGCCTAAGGCACGGTGTCTCACGCGTTGTCGATGATGGCGTTGAAGGTGGCGCTGGGACGCATCACAGCGGTCACTTTCTCTACATCTGAACGGAAGTAGCCACCGATGTCAGCGGGTACGCCCTGGACAGCAAGCATCTCTTCAACGATCTTCGCCTCGTTGGCTTCAAGCTCCTTGGCCAGTTTAGCGAAACGCTCCTGCAGACCGGCATCTTTAGTCTGTGCTGCCAGTACATGGCCAGGTAGAAGTGGCTGCCACGGTTGTCCAACTCACCACACTTGCGTTTGGGTGACTTGTCGTTGTTCAACAAGTTGCCGGTGGCTTCGTCCAGGGTGTCGGCCATGATCTGCGCCTGTGCGTTGCCGGTCAGGTTGCTCAGGTGCTCCAGAGAAGGTACCAGCGCCAGGAACTCACCCAGTGAATCCCACGCAGGTGGTTCTCTTTCAGAATCTGCTGAACGTGCTTGGGTGCAGAACCGCCAGCACCCGTCTCAAACAGGCCACCGCCATTCATCAGCGGTACGATGGAGAGCATCTTGGCGCTGGTGCCTACTTCGAGGATGGGGTAGAGATCGGTATTGTAGTCACGCAGTACGTTGCCGTTGCCGGTGACGGAGATGGTGTCCTCTCCGGCACGGATTCTCTCGATGGAGAGCTTGGCTGCATCGTAGACGGACATGATGCGAATATCCAGGCCGCTGGTGTCGTGGTCCTGCAGGTAGAGGTCTACTTTTTTCTTCAGCTCGATGTGGTGAGCACGATCTGGGTCCAACCAGATGATTGCAGGCCAGCCGGTGGCTCGGGCACGGATTACGGCCAGTTTCACCCAATCCTGGATCGGTGCATCTTTGACCATCACCATGCGCCAGATATCACCCTCTTCCACACTGTGCTCGTGGATGGTGTTGCCGTTGGAGTCGGTGACGCGAATGGTGCCGTCAGCCGGTGCTTCAAAGGTGGTGGGATGAGA
>JBEVXV010000538.1:0-4267 GCA_040505915.1 Sedimenticola sp.
TAATAGTTAGTGTTCAATAATATGAATTTTACCGGACTAATTGCAACAGAAGAGCGAAGCAAAGCAAGCGACAACGTCGCACTTATTCCGTTAAAATTCATATTATTGAATACTAACTAATTCAGTGTTCGTCCTACTTTTCTGTCCTTTCAAATCACTCAATCTCCGGCCTTGCACCAGATTCGACAATTAACACGTTTTACGTGCGTATATTTTTTATTGACTAATGACGTAGTGGGTCGTTGCTAAGTGTTTGCTATTGTTGACAATCTAGAATTGCTTCTGAACAAAGTTTGCATAATAAAGCGCGCGCGACTGTTGCGTGAGAATTTAGTTACTAAATGTTCAAATTGGTCTGTTTTAACGAAATAATTCGGCGGAAAATTTGAAAATCGGAGGCATTTGATTGGATATAAAAGTAGGACAAACACTAAAGTCTTTTGAAAGTCCCCTCGCATGGTTGTAATGGGGGCTGCCACAATCTTAGTACGACCAGAGTGTACCTACCATTTCATTGATTTCACTCCATTATGGTACACCTTTGAACAATTCAGATCTTAAGAGCAGGCCTCATATTCAATGAACCCGACGATTTGTGTACATTACTTCAACACCTCACCAGCTACAGTCATCAAAGTTTATACATTCCTTTAGAATGTACGTGAATATAGAACAGTCGTTTTTTTTCACGGGGCCCCAGGGTGAATGTCAATGCGGAACAAGGCGAGACGTTTGATTCCGAGGAATTCTTGTTCTACTTATATATTACCCCATTCTCTTCCATGATGTCAAGCTCTTTTCGTAATGCATTATGTTGTGCAAATGGTACTTTTCGACATGGGTGGATCACAGGTGGAACTGTGTTGTCGATTTGAATTCTGTGTTCACCTGGTAGGCAGCCAACACATTCAAACAAATCAGAGTAGTCTTTATGTATTGTTTCACAATTGATTTCGTTTGATGTATTGATATCACACAATGTATATACTCGTTTCACCAAGCCAAGTGTGTCGCATGTTTTGATGCCAAGTATTGGCGTATATTTATGTTGTGCGACGAAAAAGTAAAGGTTGACAGTTTTGTCCTTATGAGTCACTTTAAGGATGCACACACCTACTGTGGGCAGTTCATTTCCGCTATATGAGGTCAAGTTCACATTTTTGTTGTGCCGTTTTGGTTTTACTTGTAACCTTTTGAATGTGTCCATTTAATAGTACCACGTTCATCTTGCTACCAGTGTCTAGTTTGTATCAAACATCTAGGCCATTGGTTTCCATTCATAATCTTTGCCGTGCTTACTATTGACTTCTGTTTTGACTGAATCCACAACAAAACATTTGGCGGCATCAGAGTCTGTATCTGGATTGTCACTGTCCTGGTGGACTGTATGAACATTATTTCCACTGTCTTTGAAAAAGCCCATCTTTGCGAAATGGTCTTTTCTGTTACATAGTGTGCATGTCTTGCCAATGGCGAGGAACTTAACTCTGTGAACTAGAACACATCGATCGCATACCTGCATATATGTTAACTGTGTTTGTTTCATTTTGCTGCATGTATGTGGGCATGAGACAACGTTATTTTTTACATAATGAACATTAGTCGCATCGGACGCTGCTAATTTTATCATTCTCTCTTTCGTTGATTCTATCATGTTTTCCTCGTTAGTGAATATCTGGTCTAACACAGAGTCTCTTTCTCCGTCTTTATACCTAGTGGGTTTGTTCACATGTTGAAACATATAATTGTCTCGAACAACTTCTAAAAACCTTGTAGTTGGGTGATTTTCACTGTTTTGTGTTGTTTCAGTGATCCAATCTATATCTTTAAAATTAAAATCTCCAACAATTACACGATGTGAGAATTTTATTTGCTTCCATCTATCATAACATAAAACAGTTGATAGTTCATCAAGATAATTCCCTTCAATATTTGGGCTTCTGTTGACAGCTTGTATTAATAGCCAGTCTGTATTTTTCAATTTAACACCGACAGATACTACTTCTATTTTGTGATACTAATTTCATTTTTACGTAGTTTGCCACTCCTCTTCCTTTATAATTCTCTATATCTTCCATAAATAACTGATAGCCATCAATTTCGAATTCTTTATTTTGTAGAAAGCACAATTCCCTGTTCTTCGGCAATGTTTCTGTTATAATTAAGATGTCTGTATCTTCCGTTTTCGCCATTACATGTAATTCATCCATCGTATTTGTTAAACAGTCTGCATTGGTGTAATTAATTGTTAAACAATTTTCTCGTTTTTGTATATATTCTTGCATGGAGTGCGAGTGTCTTACCGAAGATTCGTTAAACATTGATCTAACACTCTGGGATCCGAAATTTCGTGTCCCGTTATAAGTTATTGTACTGCTATTTGATATGCTTCTAATATTTGAATCAGAGTAATCATTTGAAGTAGATGTATCATGCTGGTTATTTATATCAGATGTCTCGTAGATTGAAGTTACATTAGTTTCATGATTTATTCCACTATTGACTTGATTAATTGGAGAAATATTCTGTATTCCGCTCACAAATAATTGTTATATTTTCAGTTAAAATCTCATTATTTACTTTTTCCTCATTATTTACACTGATAAAATGTGGTACTAAAACTTCCTGGAGTAGCCATTAATGTGGCTGCTCTTTCGCTGGATATACATGTACCTCCAATGACGGTTTCATTGTCGGTTTCCATTTCGTTAAATCTTGATTGGTTTGGATCTTGCTGATTATATGGTCTAGTTCTTTGTGGTTGTAATGGCTCTTCGGTATCTTTGTTGGTTACCAGTCTTCTTTGTCTTAATCTGGCTTTGTTTACCTCACGCTGCCTCCAAGTTAAGTCTTTGACAGACTTAACTTGGAGGCAGCGTAAATTGGTAATAATAACATTCTTCAGTGGGTCTGGAACTTTATGTTTTATAAACTTTGCGTTGTTGAGTATTTTTTTCCTCGTTTCTTTTTTGTTTTCTAGTACTACTTTTATTGGTCTACATGCTCCTTCTTTAACTACTCCTATTCTGAAAGCTGTTTTTACTTCAGTTCCTTCCACACCCAATCGTTCACATATTTCTGTAAATCTCGAAAGGTCTTCTTTTTTCTTACCTTTCGATTGATTCGGGCATGTTAAATATCGTCAAATTTAGCATCCTAAGTCTTTGTTCTTCCAGTTCGTGTATTTCTGTTTTTACTTCTTTGCTTATTTTTTCCATAAGTTCTCCTGTAATTTCTTTTACAACCTCGGTCTTCATGAGTGATACTTCTTCTTTTACCTTTGCACTGAATTGAATGTTTATATTGTCAATTGTTTCTTCTATTTTGTTCATTCTTGCATCATTCTTCTGGTCCAACACTTGAAATGATGACTTAATATTGCTCATCGATGGGAAATTATGTTTACACGGTGTACATGTCCATTTGAAAATGTTTTCTTCGTCTTCTTGAATCGCTTCATTCAATGCTATAGAGATATTTGTACATCGGAAACAGTACTTCATGTCACACATTGAACACGAGTAAGTATTAGTGCTATTTGTTATAATTTGTTCACATTTAGGACACTGGTCGCTACCAATCCTTTGTCGTTTCTGGGACATTTTCCTGTTTATTGGTGTTGATGTTCCAGCATGGAAGTCTAGTTGACTAGGCCGAAGAGTGAATTCTCTTCTGTCCTGTGCTTCAAAATCATCCATCTGTGTTATTTCCCCTTTTATGATGTTTAATTATATTATTTTATTATTTATTTATTATTATCTTTTATAGAATATTATTTATATTTTTAGCTCACCTGAGCGAAGCTCATGTGAGCTATTGTCACCGCTCTTTGTCTGTCGTCCGTCCGTCGTCCGTCGTCCGTCCGTCGTCGTCGTCCGTAAACAATTTCAAACGTCTTCTCCTCCGGGAAATCTTCTTCTCAAGAACCACCAACCGGATTTCGACAAAACTTGGTAGGAATGATCGATGTACGGTGCTCTTTCAAAATAGCTAAAATGGTGGCCCTGGGGTCAGAAATGGGCGTGCCCCGGGGGGTCAAGTTCTTTTTTTTGCCGAAAGTGGCCGAGTAATATATCAAATGAAAGGTATCGGAGAGGCGATCACACACATTTTTGTCAGAATTTGGTCATTGCATCATCCAAGATGGCCGCCAAAACATTGAAAATGTTGTTATTTATGATACTACTTCGAACAATTTCAAACGTCTTCTCCTCCGGGACCGCTAGGCCAATGTTGACCAAACTTCACAGGAATGATGTATGGGTAA
>JBEVXV010000539.1:0-41196 GCA_040505915.1 Sedimenticola sp.
ACCATTGCGGCTACCTTAAAATCCAGCTGGGATAAGGTGTATATCCACATTACAAGTACAGAGGCACCGGCAAAAAAAATGACCTCATTCTGATGGCTTACTATCTGCAACTGCCAGAGTAGCAATGCACCTGAACCAAAAATACCGAGCCCCATCAGTAAGGAGATTTTTTTAAGGAAAAACTGCATAAAGGATATGGCGTAGGCAATGACAGTTAGAAGTGTCAGGGTGGAGAAGATGATGGGCTGGTTATGGAAAGAAGATTGTGATTGCATCGGCTCAAGCATTGCACTACTGACCAGTGCAACTGATAGGGAGAGTAGCAGCGCACCGCGCACCCCGCTTATGGATTGTTGTAGATATCTTCTGAGCTCCCCACCCTCCAGGTTCGGTTCATCCAGCTGCAGCGCCATACTTCGACTTTTTCCGATTATCCTTTCGATCTCGCTCTTCATAGTGCGACCATTCAATCCTTTGTCACCATCACTGTAATAAACATCACCCTAATTCTACTTTGGCCCAAATATGTCAGGCCGCAGGTCAAACCGTGTAACCTTATTGTCTGTCAGTATTTCCGTTATTTCAACGGCCTGTAGAGTGCAGGGGTGTTTTCGTGTTCCGTTGGCCCAGGACCTGACTGTGACCTCGGACACGCCCTGAGCCTTAGCCAGTCTTGCTCTGATTCCAGCGCGTTCACGGCATGGATGCGACTTGATATAGGTTGATAAATCCATTTTTCAGCGTCCATAGCTTGACTAGTATTGCCTATGGATACGTATTGTATCTACAGGCGGCAAAGAATACAAATTGTGTCGTTGGATAGAAATGATACAAGATGTATCATTTTGTGATGGCACATGGCTGGATCGACAGAACCAAAGACCGCATGAAAATGACGGGCATCTCACAAGAAGCCTTAGCGAATGCGTTGGGCTGTACTCGTGGCGCTGTCGGCCACTATCTTGCCGGCAGAAGAAATCCGACTCTTTCCCAACTTGAGGTAATAGCCGACACCCTTAACCAGGATCCTCGATGGCTTGTCTTTGGAGATAGTAGCGGACAGGTCAGAGACTCTTCCGCCAACTATCAGAGCACCAGCCAAGGAAGCCAGGAGTTGGTGATCTGTGGCACCACAACCAGCGGTGCCACACACCAGCTGTTGGGTAAGCTGAACATGACGGCCTATGTCAACAACACCTATGGACTGGTTGTAGAGGGCATCGATTGGGCACCCAGACTCTACGAGGGTGAGGTGGTTGTGCTGTCACGAGTCCAGGAGCCCATGCCGGGTGACGAGGTTCTGGTTAATTATCATAATGGCCGGAGAGATCTGCTGTCGCTTGTCCGCCATCAGGGGGCGCTGGTAATACTGGACAGCCTGACTGATCCGAGAAGCCGCAAAATCACTCCGCTTACAGAGATTGAATCGATCCATCGCATTCTCGCACTCTTACGAGGGACGGCAGGGTACCTGTCTGACTCTGACTGAGCAGGCAAAACAACAAGCCGTTATGTCAGAGCCCCGCATAAATAGTGATCGTATTGAAAAGAGTTCTGGCCCCTGCCTTTAGCGCGTTCTGCTCTCCTATATTTTATTTATTCAATCACGACGACAGCTTTGAATATGCCTCCTTTAGAGTGAATGAGCGTGGTCATGTAGACATCTTTCGCCAACAATACTCCTGCACCGCCCTACTGTGAGATCCTCGATGGATTGAAAAGCAATAACGATTTAGTAGCGCTCTTGCTGGTAAAGGCAGCCCCTAAAGGCTGGCCTATCATCTGGTGCATACCCTCCGCACCCAACTCAAGGCCAAAGGTATCCACGACAGCTGGCAGACGCTACGCCGAAAACTGGAAAACCAACAGCGGATCACTGCAAGTCTCAAGCGCAAGGACGGCAAAACCGTCCATATTCGCAAGACGAGTCGTGCAGAGCCTCACCAGAAAGTAATTTACGATGCCTTGGGTATTACCCCACAACCGGGGAGGACTCAAAAAACCTTCATCTAATCCCACTTCGGGACCTGGCAGAAAAAATTAAATCTGTAATGCCATAATTGGCGTCTCTGACAGGCCAACTAACTGTTTTATAATAAGTTGTTGTCACTAATATCAAAAGATAGGTTAATGATTCAGGGAATAATTCCTGAAAAAACCACTGATTGTTACTCACCACTCAAAAGCAGCTTCAGGCTGATAATAATGGTGACGCTGACAATCAGTGGTCGAATCAGGCGTGCCCCTTTGCGAATTACCAGCTTTGCCCCCAGGCGGCCACCGATCAACTGGCCACATCCCATCGTCAGGCCAAGGCTCCAGATCACCTGACCGCCAAGGATAAAAAAGAGCAGCGAGGCGATATTGCTGGTGAAGTTGAGTACCTTGGTGTGTGCCGTGGCTTGGGTGAGACCATAGCCCAGGAGGCTGACAAAGCCTACGGCAAAGAATGCTCCCGCGCCGGGGCCAAAAAAACCGTCGTAGAAACCGGCACCGAAGCCGACAGTCAGAGCAAAGAGATTCTCTCCTATCCTCTTAACGGCACGCTCATCGCTGATGCCTGGTGATAACCAGAAATAGAGGGCAATGGCGATCAGAAGTAGAGGGATAACACTATTGAGAAAGCTGGGGTCAATGCGCTGTACCAGCAGTGTTCCCAGTGCAGAGCCGACAAAGGTGCAGCCGATCAGAAATTTAGCGCGGCTCAGGTCGACCAGTCCACTGCGGATAAAGTAGAGGCTGGAGGAGAAGGTGCCAAAAGAGCCCTGAAGCTTGTTGGTTGCCAGGGCTTGAGCCGGGGGCAGGCCGATAGAGAGCAGTGTCGGTAGAGCGATCAGTCCACCACCGCCTGCGATGGCATCGACCATACCGGCAATTAGGCCGACTGAAAAAAGTAGAAGCAGTAGTTCTGGGGTGAGAATTAAGTCAGGCATGTTACCGGCTCATTAGTGTGCCTGCTGCTTAGGCTACGCTTTACGCTGCCCTTTTCCAGCACCAGTATCTCGCCCTCATCCAGGGGCCGCCAGGATTCATCACTTAAAGGGATGCTGGCCACCAGAACAACCTCCTGGGCCCGGGAGTTATGGGTCATGTTGAGGCCAGCAATTTGTTGAGCTTTTTGCGGGAGGCTACAGGCTCGGTGCAGGAGGTATAGCCCTGGGGACTCAATTTTCCCGCTATCGGCCTGGGTACGCTTGTGACTATGGATAAACAGGTATTGACCATCTGAGTAGACAAAGTTTGCCGGTCCCAGTGGCCGGATCTGCTCTGCAAAGGTGGTAATAACAGCAAGTCGATCATCAATGCTGGGTGCAGTGCCATTTTTCCACAGCGGTTCCATCAGGCCCATTAGGTAGCAGAAGGCGTACTCAGAGTCGGTCTCACCAATGGGGAGAAAACGGCTAAGCGAAAAATGTTCACTTTTCTCAATGCCATTGAGATCACCGTTGTGGGCAAATAGATGCATTCGCCCCCCCAACTCGCGGCTGAAAGGCTGACTGTTTTGAAGGTCGTTACCTCCTTGTGTGGCAAGACGAATATGGGCGATGGTGATCTTGCTGATATGAGGGTGGTCTCGAAGAAACTCTATATAGGGGCTGGCGGCTGCAGCCCCGGCTTCACGAATAATCTTTACATCTCTGCCTTGATAAAAGGCAATACCCCAACCGTCCTTGTGGGGACCGGAAATACCACCGTGCTGAGAGAACTCGTCAAGAGAGAAGGTGACCGAGGTCGGCTCCAAACTAGATATGGCAAAGAGTTCACACATAGGGCTGTTGTGAAAAGCTATTGGGGTACATTGATCGATCCTAAATTTATTATGGCCATATCGTTTCGGTTAGTTTACCGCTCCCCAGCTTATATGATCCATCAGACAGATCAATCATCATCTGATGATTGACTCTGAAATGTGGCTGACAAGCGCTTATACTTACTCGTCTAATATCTGACTAGGCCACTCGATAATGATCCTCAGTAGTCAACGGTGGCAGCGGGAGGAGACTCTTCTGCTGTTGATGGCGATAGCCGTGCCCCTCAGTTTTGCCGCATGGCAGACGCTGTTAAACAATTTTGCTATAGAGGCGGCTGCATTTACCGGCCGTGAGATCGGCGTATTGCAGAGCCTGAGAGAGGTGCCGGGCTTCCTCGCTTTTGGTGTTGTTTTTCTGTTGCTGCTGGTACGGGAGCAGAAGCTGGCCTATATCGCTCTATTGCTGCTTGGTCTGGGAACCGCCCTGACCGGCTTTTTTCCCAGTGTGATCGGGCTCTATCTCACCACCGTGTTGATGTCCACCGGCTTCCACTACTATGAGACCCTGCAATCATCCCTTAGCCTGCAGTGGATAGAGAAGTCACAGACGCCCGAGGTTCTTGGTCGGTTGATTGCCGCTGGAGCCTTCGCCTCAATGGTCACCTTTGGTCTGATCTGGTTTGGTGACAAAATTCTTCAGTTGGATTACCAGTGGCTGTTTCTCGTTATGGGCTCGTTAACTGCCGCCATCGCCTTGGCCGTCTGGCTACTATTTCCCCATTTTCCCGAGAAGACAGAGCAGCACAAGCATATGGTGTTTCGCAAACGTTACTGGCTCTTCTACGCATTGACCTTTATGTCGGGAGCACGCCGCCAGATCTTTGTTGTTTTCGCCGGCTTTCTTATGGTCGAGAAATTTGGTTATTCAGTGGCCGATATTGCACTGCTGTTTATTATCAATGCGAGCCTGAATGTCCTCTTCGCCAGGCGTATTGGTCGTCTCATCGGTCGCATTGGTGAACGAAATGCGTTGCTGTTTGAATATGGCGGACTGATACTTGTATTCTGTGGTTATGCTTTGGTTGAACAGGCGAATATTGCCGCCGCTCTCTATGTTCTCGATCACCTCTTTTTTGCTATGGCGATCGCACTAAAGACCTATTTTCAGAAAATTGCCGAACCGAAGGATATCGCCTCTACAGCCGGTGTCAGCTTTTCAATCAACCATATTGCGGCAGTGGTGATTCCTGCTGTTTTTGGATTGTTGTGGTTGGTTTCACCCGCACTTGTCTTTTTTCTCGGTGCCGCGATGGCTACGGTTTCCCTATTACTCTCTCTGTTGATTCCCGAACAGCCGCAGCCTGGGTGTGAGACTCGCCTGGCCCCCGCAGCAGGTTGAAAGGTTCTCGGGTAGGCTCTCAAATAGAGAACCAAAAGAGACTCTATTCACAGGATGGGACGAAGGTCGATTTTATTTCATATGTTACGAATTTATTCAAGTCTATTACATTAGAAATATTTTATAACTAACTGAATAATAAGAATATTGATATTGCTGTATAAAAAGTAGTCAATTTAACGCCGAGGGTGAAGTATTGCAGGGTTGGGGTGTTTTTCATTGTCTTATGCACAGTGTTATCCACAGGTTCTGTGGACAGTTTTTTTGTTTGGTATGGACTGGAATAAAATGCCCTATAAACAATGAGGTGAAACAAATGCAGCTGATGCCGGGTCTTAATCCGTTAACTACGGATCTTTAAGGCGTCGGTAATATGAAACGAATAATACTTCTATTGATGATCTCTGTGATTCTGCTGCCTGCCATCTATATTACGGCTTCTGAGCAGGAGCCGGTTGTTGCGGTTACCCTTGCTGATGCCGAGGTAGAGGCAACGGATGTGGCCACTTTCGCCGGTGGTTGTTTCTGGTGTGTCGAGTCGGCATTTGAAAACGTGCCGGGTGTGGTGAAAGCTGTTTCCGGTTACAGCGGTGGTAAGCTGGAAGATCCAAGCCATAGGCAAGTTGCCTCTGGGGAGACTCAGTATGTTGAGAGCGTACAGGTGGTTTTTGACCCCAAGTTGGTCAGCTACGGTGATCTGGTGGAGGTGTTCTGGCGTGAGGTTGATCCCACCGACCGGGGTGGCCAGTTTGCAGACCGTGGCCCACAATATCGCACACTGATCTTTGCCCATAACGATGAGCAGCAGAAGATAGCCGAGGCGTCTCGTATGGCACTGGAGGCATCAGGACGTTACACCAAGCCTGTGATTACAGAGATTCAGGCATTTGAAACGTTTTATCCGGCCGAAGAGAGTCATCAGGACTATTACCTGAAAAATCCACTGAGATATGCGTTCTATCGTTACGGATCAGGACGCGATAATTTCCTTGAACGAGTATGGGGTAAGGAGCTTAAGGTGTCATTTACAAGTATAAAAGAGGCGAAGAGTGGGTACAGCAAACCATCGGATGAGGCGTTGCGCACCAAGCTCACTGATCTGCAGTATCGGGTCACCCAGGGGGATGGCACTGAGCCGCCATTCAATAATGCCTACTGGGATGAGAAGCGGGACGGTATCTATGTCGATGTAGTCAGTGGTGAACCACTCTTCTCCTCCCTGGATAAGTATGAATCAGGTACCGGCTGGCCCAGTTTTGTTCGGCCACTCATGCCTGAGCATGTTGTCGAGAAACGGGATTTCAAGCTGATTTTCCCCCGCACAGAGGTGCGCAGTAGAGATGGAGATTCTCATCTTGGTCATCTGTTTGATGATGGTCCCGAACCCACGGGCCTACGCTACTGTCTGAATTCAGCGTCACTGCATTTTATTCCTAAAGAGGAGCTGGCAAGTGAGGGTTATGAGGCGTTACTGACGCTGTTTGAGTGATTATCCTGGAAAAAGTACATCTAACACCCGATTGGAACCTTGAGGTGTATCGGATAGACTCTATCTAACGAATGATGATCTCTTTTCACTGGTGTGGTCTCGGACAGGCTCCTAGGTGCCTGTCCAAGAGTAGAAGCCGTAGCGAGGGAATTCCGTAGTAGGCGCTCTAATTCCCGGGCTGACTTCTAGCCACGCGTATTAAAAAATAAAAAGGAAACTATTTAATGAACCTTTCTCGCAGTGTAGTAATGGCAGGACTTTTATCTGCCTCCATCTCCATGACTGGCTGGGCCGGAACGCCTGCGGCCAAGGTAGGTGATTGGCAGGTAACGGTTGAGGATGTCGATGCCTCTCTTGGGCAAAAGCTCTACGAACTGGATAAAAACCGTTATAAACTGCGAGTGCTGGAGGCTCAGAACCTTTTGAACCGGCATATCCTGGAATCTGAAGCTAAGGCCGGATCGACAGATATCCCCGGGTTGATCAAAGGAATAATTGAAGAGCGGGTGCAGAACTTCAGCGACGAGGATGTAAAATCCTTCATTAATATGAATGCCGCTCGCATACCCGAGGGTACCACCGAGGCGCAGGTAAAGGGATTCCTTCTCGATCAGGAGAAGAAGCGTGTGCTGTCGGGTTATATCCGCACTCTGCAGAAGAAATATGGTGCTAAAATACTACTTATTGCACCAGAGAGCCCCCGGGTGGAGATACAGGGTTCTCAGGAGTTGAGTAAGGGGCCAGCAGATGCAAAAGTCACCCTTGTCGAGTTTTCCGATTTCGAATGCCCCTACTGTGCCAAGGTTCAGGGGACACTGGGTGAGGTGCTGAAAGCCTATCCTGATGATGTTCGCCTCGTATTCCGTCACTTCCCCCTCTCTTTCCATCGTAATGCACTGGTAGCGTCAGAAGCTACGATGTGTGCGCAGGATCAGGGTAAGTTTTGGCCGATGCATGATGCGATCTTCCAGGATCAGAAGAGCATGGCAGTGGATGACTTGAAAAAATATGCCGAGACCTTTGGCTTGGAGATGGACGCTTTCAACAAATGCCTTGATGAGCACACCCACAAGAGTTATGTGGCTGCGGATATTGATGAGGGTGGCCGCATTGGTGTTTCAGCAACGCCAACCTTCTATATCAATGGTGTTAAGCTGGAGGGGGGTTATGATGTAAGTAACTTCCGTCGAGCTATTGATAGAGAGCTCAAAAGCATGTAACCATCCCGCTATGGAAGGCATTGGGTAAATTCCGGTGCCTTCCTGCTTGAGAGCCTCAAGCTGAGCGGGATTTTTCTTGTCTGGTAGTAACTATTCAGTTGGTGCTCGGGGTCAGAGTCCAACTGAATAGTTACATCGGGTATTTACTTTAAAAAATTGGCAAACCGATGATGTATAACGATGAAGAGTGGGGTCTGGCAACCCGGGGAGTAAGGGCGGGACAAGTACGTACTGCTGAAGGGGAACACTCGGAACCGATTTTTACCACGTCCAGTTTTGTTTTTGGCAGCGCAGCAGAGGCGGCAGCGCGCTTTAACGGTGATCAAGCTGGAAATATCTACTCAAGATTCACCAACCCCACCGTGCGTACTTTTGAGGAGCGTCTTGCCTCCATGGAAGGAGGGGAGTGTTGTGTCGCTACCGCCTCTGGTATGTCCGCTATTCTGGCAACCTGTATGGGGTTGCTGGAGAGCGGGGATCATATCGTCTCTTCCCAGAGTGTCTTTGGTACCACCACGGTGCTATTCAACAAGTACCTGAGCAGAGCCGGAATTGAGACCACCTTTGTACCACAGACAGCGCTTGCCGCCTGGGAGGCGGCGATCCGTCCTGAGACAAAATTCCTCTATCTGGAGACACCATCCAACCCCCTTACCGAGGTAGCGGATATTCGTGCACTGGCTGAACTGGCACACCGTCATGGCGCTCTGCTGGTGGTGGACAACTGTTTCTGCACACCGGTGCTGCAACGCCCGCTGGAGTTTGGTGCTGATATCGTCATCCACTCCGCCACTAAATTTCTCGATGGTCAGGGACGCTGCATGGGCGGGGCGGTTGTCGGTGACAGGAAGCTTGTCGGTGAGGAGGTGTTCGGTTTTCTGCGTAGCGCCGGTCCCACCATGAGCCCATTTAATGCATGGGTCTTTCTCAAAGGGCTGGAGACATTGTCGCTACGAATGAAAGCGCACTCGGAGAGTGCTAAGGCATTGGCTGAGTGGCTGCAGCAGCAGCCGGGTGTGGCGCGAGTCCACTATCCTGGTCTTGAGAGCCACCCTCAGTATGCATTGGCGTGTCGCCAGCAGTCGGCGGCAGGGGGCATTCTCTCGTTCGAAATGGAGGGAGGGCAAGCTGCCGCCTGGCCGCTGATTGATGCCGTTCGCCTGATCTCCATCACCGCTAATTTGGGTGATGCCAAGAGCACCATTACCCATCCTGGAACTACCACCCACGGTCGTCTCTCCGATGAGGAGAAAGCGATGGCGGGCATCACACCTGGACTTATCCGTATCGCCGTCGGGCTTGAAGATATAGAGGACATTAAACGGGATCTCCGGCTGGGATGATAGTGGGCTATGGACCCTATTAATCCGCTTGCTGAAAAATGGAACCGCCGCCACTCGGAAGCCGATGGAGGAGGTGAACCCGCCTGGGTTCTGACCGAGAATATCCACCTTCTCTCTTCCGGGGGCAGGGCGCTTGATCTGGCCTGCGGGCGGGGTGCCAGTGCATTGGTCATGGCCCGCAGTGGGTTTGATGTGACTGCCTGGGATATCTCCCCCGTCGCCATTGAGCGGCTCACATCGGAAGCGGCTACCCTGGGATTGGAGATGACAGCGGAGACTAGGGATGTTGTCAGCCAACCACCTGAAGCCGCCTCATTTGATCTGATTCTGGTGAGTCACTTTCTTGATCGCTCGCTGGCGAGCACGATTGTCGATGCACTCAGGCCGGGGGGATTACTCTTCTATCAGACCTTCAGTCAATGTGCCGTTAGTGACCGGGGGCCATCAAATCCAGATTTTCGTCTTGCCGACAACGAGCTGCTGACGCTATTTAAAGCGCTTCACCTTCGCTTCTATCGTGAGGAGAGAAAGCTTGGTGATACTACCCAAGGGTGTAGAGATCTAGCGATGTTGGTGGCGGAGAAGGCGTAGTATGGCAACAGATTTCATGGTAAAAATACAGTTTGAGTAATTGAGTTCAGGGGGCGTTATGGGCGATGTCGGTAAATGGGTTACCGTTCGTGATGTGATGAAAACCGAATTTTCTATCATCGACGGCAACGCCACCATCCTTGAAGCAATTAGGCTGATGAAGCAGCGGCAAACCGCCGTGCTGGTGGTAGATAGGCGCAACGAGGGTGATGAGTATGGGATGCTGCTGGTCTCTGATGTCGCCCGTGAGGTACTGTCAAAAGATCGGCCCCCCGAGCGGGTTAATGTCTATGAGGTGATGGTCAAGCCTGCGATCTATGTCGAGTCCTGGATGGATATACGCTACTGCTCCCGTCTGTTTGCCCGTTTTGATCTAATGCGTGCGCTGGTGGTAGATGACCGAAAGCTACTGGGAACCATCAGCCCTTATGCCTTGGTACTCGATGGTCTATGTAGGCATTATGAGGGATAAGCAGTGGCTAAAGTTCGCTTCAGCCTAAGCCTCTCAACAGAAAAATTCCTCCGCTACTACAACGGTACCGCCCAGGCGGTGATTGTCCATGCAGATGATGGCCGTCGGCTGCAGTTGCCAGCAAGAAACTTCCGGCAATTTATCACTGCCGACGGTATTCAAGGCCGGTTTGAAATTACACTGGATGAGAACAATAAGCTGTTGGAGATGGAGAAAATTTAGTAGCTTGTTTGTTACTATTCAGCGCAATACGATGGCGGCAAAAAAAACGTCATCCCGACGTAGGCGGGGATGACGTATATCAGGGTTCTTGGGGTTGGAGCCGAATGGCTCTGACTATACCGTAGGAGCGACTTTAGTCGCGATGAACATCGCACCAAACTCTGACTATGTGCCAAATTCCTTCGCGACTGAAGTCGCTCCTACAAGTAAGCAGGGGGAATTTCTTCCTAAGTCAGCGCTATTCGGGGCTGAGTAGAATGCAATAAGGTAGTGGACGTATCGACCGTTTTTTGCTGCAATCGACTCCGACCCCAAACCCAGATGAATAGTTACTTACTCTCTACAATTTGGCACCGAGCCCTTACCATCAGGCGGCTTTTATGAACCGATCCCTATCTACTACAGACCGTTTACCCCATACACTCTATCGCGCCGAGCAGGTGAGAGAGCTCGACCGTATCGCTATAGAAGAGCAGGGTATCCCCGGAATTACGCTGATGGAACGGGCGGGCGCGGCCGCTTTTCATCTGCTACGAAGCCGTTTGCCCAGTATTGCCGATATTACCCTGGTTTGTGGTATCGGAAACAATGGTGGTGATGGTTATATCATTGCCCGTCTGGCACTTGAAGCTGGGCTGAAGGTGAGGGTGTTGCAGCTGGGAGAGAGTGACCGTATTCAGGGGGATGCGCTGACTGCCGCTACTGCCTACCGGGCTGCCGATGGCGGTGTTTTTCCGTTTCAGGGATTACCTCGCCACACCGACCTGATTATCGATGCTCTCTTTGGTACCGGGCTTGAGCGGGAGGTTAGTGGCGAGTGGCGACAGGCCCTGGAGGCGATCAATGACCACCCGGCACCGGTACTGGCGCTGGATATGCCTTCCGGAATTCACTCAGATACTGGCCAGGTGCTGGGGGTGGCGGTGAGCGCGGTGGCAACCATCAGCTTTATCGGCCTTAAGCAGGGCCTGTTTACCGGAGACGGCCCAGATTATAGCGGCGAACTCTTCTTCAATGACCTGGGTCTCCCTGGAGAGGTCTATGGGCAACTACCGGCCTCAGCCCGCAGAGTCGACTGGTGGCAACAGCGGACAATACTGAAGCGACGGTCGCGTACTGCACACAAAGGGCTGTTTGGCCATCTGTTGGTTGTTGGAGGTGAGCGGGGTTATGGAGGGGCTGTTAGAATGGCGGGTGAGGCGGCGGCCAGGAGTGGTAGCGGTCTTGTAAGTATCGCCTGCCGCCGAGAAAATCTTCCATTGATTGCCCCTGGTCGGCCGGAGTTGATGTGTCACGGTGTTGAGCAGGGCGGTGATCTGGCACCACTGTTGCGCCGAGCCACGGTAATTGCGGTCGGTCCCGGCCTGGGGAAGAGCGATTGGTCCCTCTCGCTGCTACAGCAGGTACTGGCATCCCGCCTGCCAATGGTGGTCGATGCCGATGCCCTTAACCTGCTTGCGGTGGAACCGGAACACCGGGATAACTGGATTCTTACTCCACACCCTGGTGAGGCGGCGCGTTTACTCGGTTGCTCCACCGGTGAGATTGCGGCAGACCGTTTCCGAGCTGTAGTCGAGTTGCAGAAAAAATTTGGTGGTGTCGCTCTATTAAAAGGTGCTGGAAGCCTGGTCGCCACCGGTGAGGGGGGGCCATTAATGCTCTGCTCTGATGGTAATCCGGGAATGGCTACGGGTGGAATGGGCGACCTGTTGGCAGGTATTATTGCAGCTCTGGTGGCCCAAGGGATCGATATTGAAGCGGCTGCTGTTATGGGTGTCTCTCTGCATGGAGCCGCAGGAGATTGGGTGGCGAGACAAGGTGAACGTGGCATGCTCGCCAGTGATCTGATGCCCGCCATTCGAAGACTGATCAATCCGGAGATTCTTTAATTGAAACTGACGGCAGAGAGTGAAGTCGAGCAGGAGTCCATTGGGGCGGCCTTGGCCAGGGTGGTCCCCAGTGCATGCATCATCTATCTCGAAGGTGATCTTGGCGCAGGAAAAACTACCTTGGTGAGGGGGTTTATGCGCGGCCTTGGCTACCAGGGGGCGGTGAAGAGCCCCACCTATGCCATGGTCGAACCTTATGAGCTGGAGGGGCGACGCTATTTTCATTTCGACCTCTATCGCCTGGCAGATCCTGAGGAGCTGGAGTATCTCGGGGTGCGTGACCTCCTCGAAGGTGATGCAATATTATTGATAGAGTGGCCTGAGAAAGGCATTGGAGAGCTGCCGCCCCCGGACCTGCTGATTACCATCAATTACCTGGGAGAGGGGAGAGCCTTGCTGCTGGAGTCCGGGACCGCTATTGGTGAGAGCATCGTAGAGAGCCTTAAGTTTGATATAAAATCTAGGAATTAACGCTATCTATCAGATTATTCTGGAAAAATATAAATTCTTATGCTATCTTTATTAGCAATAATAGCAACAGTCTCTTTCTGAGAAGAGTTATATATGCTAAGGGTTCTTACGCTGCTGCTACTCGCAGTTATCAGCCAGATGCCACAAGCGCAACAGACGAGAATCGACAATCTTCGTCTGTGGGACGCTCCTGACCACACCCGTCTGGTGTTTGATACTAGCGCCTCAGTGAAACACACCCTGTTTACCTTGAAGCAGCCTAATAGACTGGTCATCGATATCGAAGATGCAGAACTCCAAGGCACACTCCCCACTGCTGCAGATAACCAACTGATTCGCCATATGCGCAGTGCCAAGCGTGAGAACGGTGGCCTGCGGGTGGTGCTTGATCTTAAGCAGCTGATTAAGCCGAAGAGTTTTATTCTCAAGCCGAATCGCCAGTATGGCCATCGTCTGGTGGTGGATCTGCAGCAGATTGATGCGAGTGCCAAGCGGCAGCAGCCCCAGAAGTCAGTCAAGACAATGACGCAAAACAGCATGCGCGATATTGTTATCGCCATTGATGCGGGTCATGGCGGGGAAGATCCGGGGGCCAAAGGGCGGGGTGGCATCTACGAGAAGAGTGTCGTGTTTGCCATTGCCAGTAGACTGGCGGCTCTGGTCAATAGCGAGGTGGGGATGAAGGCGGTGATGATCCGCAAAGGCGATTACTATCTCGGGCTGCGTAAACGGATGGAACTGGCGCGAAAGGAGAAGGCCGATCTCTTCCTCTCTATTCACGCTGACTCATTTAAAGATCCTCGGGCACGGGGAGCATCGGTTTATACCCTCTCACGTCGTGGAGCATCCAGTGAGGCTGCCCGTTGGCTGGCAGAGCGGGAGAACAGCTCTGACTTGATCGGTGGGGTAAAGCTTGAAGATAAGGATGATGTGCTGGCATCGGTGCTGCTTGATCTCTCCCAGACCGGAGCTCAGCAGGTGAGCCATCAGGTGGCCAATAAGATGCTCAGACAGCTCAAAAGGGTAGGGCGCCCCCATAAACGGTCAGTTCAGCAAGCCGGTTTTATGGTGCTCAAATCACCGGATGTGCCTTCGGTTTTGGTAGAAACTGCCTTCATCTCAAACCCTTCAGAAGAGAAGAAACTGCGGAGTGCGGCCTATCAGCAAAAGTTGGCGACTGCCATGATGGGAGGCATACGCACCTACTTTAAAAATAACCCGCCCCTGGGAACCCTGTTGGCCCAGCACAAGGCACGCAAGCATGTCATCGTTCGCGGCGATACCCTCGGTGCTATCGCCCGCCAGTATCAGATCAGCCTGAAAGATCTTCGCGCAACCAACAAAATCAGGGGTGATCACCTCAGTGTTGGGCAGGTTTTACGTATTCCTGAAACTTGAGTATAAACTTCTCCATCCGCTTGGCTGTGCCGGGTATAATCACCACTTCACTTTTTTCACGGTAATTCAGCAAGCCGATGCGTATCCATGCTCTGCCCCCCCAACTGATCAACCAGATCGCCGCCGGAGAGGTGGTCGAGCGCCCGGCTTCGGTGGTTAAGGAGCTGGTAGAGAACAGCCTAGACGCCGGTGCTACCCGTATCGAGGTAGAGGTGGAGCAGGGCGGTGTACGGCTGCTGCGGGTGAGGGACAACGGTGGCGGCATTCATCACGATGATCTGGCGCTGGCCCTCTCCCGTCATGCCACCAGCAAGATCGCCACTCTCGAAGAGTTGGAGCAGGTGCTGAGTATGGGGTTTCGTGGCGAGGCGCTGCCGAGTATCGCCTCGGTATCCCGGCTGACACTCTCTTCCAAGGCCGAAGAGGAGGGGAGTGGTTGGACCGTCACCGGTGATGGCGGAGAGAAGGTCGCGCCACCATCGCCCAGTGCCCACCCTCAGGGAACCACCGTGGAGGTGCGGGACCTTTTCTACAACACTCCGGCCCGGCGAAAATTTCTGCGTACAGAGAAGACCGAATTTAGCCATATTGAGACCCTGGTGAAACGGCTTGCGCTGAGTCGTTTCGATATCTCTTTTCAGCTCCGCCACAATCAGCGTGAGGTGCTCTCCCTGCCCCTCGCTGATCAGCGGCGGGAGCAGGAGCGGCGACTGGTAGAGTTACTGGGGCGGGGGTTTCTCGAACAGGCACTCTATATGGAGCGTGAGCAGGCGGGGCTGCGCCTCTCAGGTTGGGTTGCGCGTCCGGCCTTCTCCCGCAGTCAGGCGGATATGCAGTACTTCTACGTCAACGGTCGCATGGTGCGCGACAAGTTGGTGACCCATGCTGTGCGCCAAGCCTACCAGGATGTGCTCTACCACGGCCGCCATCCCGCCTATGTGCTCTATCTGGAGATCGATCCGATACTGGTGGATGTCAATGTCCACCCTGCCAAGCATGAGGTCCGTTTTCGTGATGGACGTATGGCCCACGATTTCCTCTTTCGCACCCTGCACAAAGGGCTGGCCGAGACGCGGCCTGCACCGGAGGTCGATACCGAAACGGGTGAAATTCTAAACGCCGATCCACCATTTGCCTCGTCTCAAGAGGGCGCTTTCACTACACCCTCTGTAGACCGGCCAGCCACCTATCAGCGTCCCCTCGGTTTGCAGGTGCGTGAGTCATCCCGAGGCTATCAGGCGAGCTTCGATGTTCAGCGCCCGGCCAATGCGGGCATAAACTCGCTTTCAGATGGAGTTGATGATGAGGTGGAGATGCCGCCTCTTGGTTATGCTCTGGCCCAGCTGAAGGGTGTCTACATCCTTGCTGAAAACAGTGAAGGGCTGGTGCTGGTGGATATGCATGCCGCTCATGAGCGCATCACCTACGAACGTTTTAAACAGGCGCGAGCGGATAACAGTATCGCCAGTCAGCCTCTGCTGGTGCCGGTCTCGGTGGCGGTGAGTCGCCGTGAAGCGGATATCGCCGAGCAGCATCAACCGCTGTTTGCTGAGCTTGGATTGGAGGTGGGTCGTCTTGATCAGGAGACGTTGGTAGTTCGGGCCATCCCTATACTGTTGCAGGGAGCGGATGGGGAGAAACTGCTGCGAGATCTGCTCTCCGATATTGTTGTCTACGGCAGCAGTGAGCGAATCGACAATGAGATCAACAAGGTGCTGGCGACCATGGCCTGCCACGGATCGGTGCGGGCCAATCGTCGCCTCACGGTGGCCGAGATGAACGCTCTGTTGCGGGATATGGAACGTACTGTGCGGAGTGATCAGTGTAATCATGGCCGCCCCACCTGGACACAGCTCGACATGGCCTCAATGGACCGGCTGTTTCTACGGGGGCGTTGATGGAGCAGGATGCCAACAAAGTGTTGCCGCCGGCGATCTTTTTGATGGGTCCCACCGCTTCAGGTAAAACCGAGCTGGCCATTCGGCTGGTGCAATCGCTACCCTGTGAAATCATCAGCGTCGATTCAGCGCTGGTCTATCGTGGTATGGATATAGGTACTGCTAAACCGGATGCGGCAGAGTTGGCGGTTGCACCTCACCGTTTGATCGATATATGTGATCCGTCAGAATCCTACTCGGCGGCAAGTTTTCGGCTGGATGCTCTGAGAGAGATGGCCGAGATTACTGCTGCTGGAAATATTCCTCTGCTGGTGGGGGGGACCATGCTCTACTTCCGGGCACTGGAGCATGGCCTATCTAACCTGCCCGATGCCGATAAAGGGGTGCGTGCCCACCTGGAGCATGAGGCGGAGTTGCATGGTTGGGATGCGCTTCATCGGCGGCTGGGTGAGATTGATCCTGTTTCGGCGGCACGGATACATCCCAACGATCCACAACGTATCCAACGGGCACTGGAAGTCTATGAGCTGACCGGGCGATCTCTTTCTGATCTGCAAAGGGCGTCAGCGGGTGAGCGGGTACCCTATCGTTTGATCAAGTTGGCTCGGGCACCTGAAGATAGGGCGGTACTGCATCAACGCATAGCTGAGCGCTTTGGGAAGATGTTGGATCAGGGCTTCGAAGAGGAGGTGCGAGGGCTACTGCAGCGCGGGGATTTGTCACCTGAGCTACCGTCGATGCGCTCGGTGGGTTACCGCCAGATGTTGAACTACCTGCTGGATGAATGGGACTGGGAAACGATGAAGGAGAGGGGCATAATCGCCACCCGTCAGTTGGCAAAGCGACAGTTCACATGGCTAAGGTCAGACGCGGAGATACACTGGCTGAAGGAGAATCCAGAAGATATTGTCGACCAGGCCTTGAAAATTATCCACCAAAGCCTCACCTGATGGCCATATCATTTATTTAATATACTATACTTGATTTCGTTGGGTAGGTTCTTTACTCGGATGCCTTTTTTGTTCCGGGGTATCTACCAATCAAACAATACTGGAAAAACAAGGAGAATTCAGATGTCCAAAGGGCAGAGCTTACAAGACCCTTTCCTCAACGCTTTAAGAAAAGAACGGGTTCCTGTCTCGATTTTTCTAGTGAACGGAATCAAGCTACAGGGACAGATCGAATCATTTGATCAATTTGTGGTACTGCTGAAAAATACCGTCAGTCAGATGGTCTATAAGCATGCAATTTCAACGGTGGTACCGGCACGCAACGTCAAGCTGCTGCTGAACCCAGAGCACACTTCAACATCGGAGCCAGAGCCGGGCAACTTTTGACCGCTAGCTGTTGCACGGGAATGGGCATTACTGCCGCCTGGGTGGATTATTGCCAATCTATGCATTCTGGATGCTATAGATGTTACTGGTTACCTGTAAATCTCTGCCTAGTTTAAACAGTCCAAAATGAATGCAGATAGAGGCAAATGTAACCCTTTTTTGCACGGGTCATTGACTCAATGCCAGTCGATGGACCGCAAACAGTAATCCTGTGTTCGCTTATATGCCTGAGGACTATTCACCTTTCATATGTGTGCAGTATCCCAATGTTGGCTGAGTTTTATGGTGATCAAGTAGATGTTTGAGCGCCCTAAGATTGGCGAGAGAGCCATTCTTGTACATATCGATCTAGGCAACAAGCCTGATCCTGAAGAGCTTTCCGAATTTGAAGATCTGGCAATCTCTGCTGGAGCTCTGCCTATCGCTCTGATTGTCGGTAGCCGCAAGGCGCCTGATGCCCGCCTCTATATTGGTAAGGGTAAAGCGGAGGAGGTGCGGCAGACTATTATCGCAGAGGAGGCAGAGCTGGTGATCTTCAGTCACGAGCTATCGCCTAGTCAGGAGCGTAACCTGGAGCGTGAGTTTCAGTGTCGGGTGGTGGATCGTACCGGATTGATCCTTGATATCTTCGCCCAGCGGGCACGTTCCTTTGAAGGCAAACTGCAGGTTGAACTTGCACAGCTGCGCCATCTCTCTACCCGTTTGGTACGCGGCTGGACCCATCTGGAGCGACAGAAGGGCGGTATTGGCCTACGTGGTCCGGGTGAGACCCAGCTTGAGACCGACCGGCGGTTGTTGAATGGCCGTATTTCTCAGATCCGGCGTAGATTGGCAAAGGTTGAAGGCCAACGGGACCAGGGAAGAAGGGCCAGAGGTAAGGCGGAGATCTCAACGGTCTCACTGGTGGGCTATACCAATGCGGGAAAGTCGACCCTATTTAATCACCTTACCAACTCAGGGGTTTATGCCGAGGATCAACTCTTCGCCACTCTCGATCCCACCCTGAGACGGGTTGAGCTAGGTTGTGACAGTGCTATTGTACTGGCGGATACGGTCGGTTTTATCTCTCATCTGCCCCATGAGTTGGTGGCGGCGTTTAAATCAACCCTGCAGGAGACCTCTGAGGCGACGCTGTTGCTGCATGTGATTGATGCCGTCAGCCCACAGCGGGCGGTCTGTATCTCCGAAGTCAACAGTGTTCTCAAGCAGATAGGAGCCGATGAGATCCCCCAGATCGAGGTCTACAACAAGATTGACCTTGATGATGGATTGGACGCGAAGGTTGAAAGGGGTGACGATGGTTTGGTTCGGCGTATCTGGCTATCCGCCCATAGTGGTGCCGGTAGCGATCTGCTGTTAGAGGCGCTGGCGGAATTTTTCTACCAGGAGCAGGTCCATAAAGTGTTGCACCTGGAACCCACCGATGGGCGATTACGTGCCCGGCTGTTTGAACTCGGGGGGGTCGTTTCTGAGCAGATTAATGACATAGGTGGCTGGGAGATGGAGATTGAGCTGCCCAAAAAAATCTATCAGCAGTTGGCGCAGAAAGAGAAAGTTCTGGAAGTGCTGGCCTGAACGGTAGGTAAAGTAATAGAATTCACAGCTGTCGGACAGATCGCAAGAGATGTTGGGCAGTATGACTAACTTAAATTAAAGAAATTTGGAGTGTTCGATGGCCTGGAATGAACCGGGTGGGGATAATAAAGATCCCTGGGGTGGAAAAGGCGGCGACCAAGGGCCACCTGATCTCGATGAAGTGGTTAAAAAAATGCAGAAGAAGCTGGGAGGTATCTTCGGCGGTAAGGGCCGTGGCAACGGTGGCAACGGAGGGGACGGCCCCACCATTACGGCACCGAACCCGGGAGCTAAAGGCATTGCAGCTTTGGTGGTTATAGCTATCCTTCTGCTGCTTGCTTTCAAGAGTTTCTACACAGTGGCTCCGGCAGAACGTGGTGTGCTGCTGCGCTTTGGTGCCTATCAGGCGGTGACTGAACCGGGTCCCCATTTCCTTATTCCTTTTATTGACGAGGTTCGCAAGGTCAACGTTGACCAGATCTCCTCTTTCCGTCACAAGGCGGCGATGTTGACCAAGGATGAAAACATTGTCGATCTTGAACTCACTGTACAGTCCCGCATCCAGGATGCGGCTGACTATCTGTTCCAGGACCAAGCGCCGGATAAGACTATCCGTGATGCCACTGAAACGGCAGTGCGTGAGACCATTGGTAAGTCGGATCTCGACTTTATCTTAACGGAAGGTCGAGGATCCATTGGCAGTGATATCAAGCGGCGTATCCAGGATATGCTCAACAGCTATCGTACCGGCCTGGAGGTGACCAGTGTCAACACCCAGCCGGCGAAGCCGCCCGAGCAGGTAAAGAGCGCATTTGATGACGCTATCAAGGCGCGTGAGGATAAAGAGCGTAAGGAGAATCAGGCAGAAGCTTATGCCAATGATATCGTGCCAAAGGCACGAGGTGCGGCATCCCGTCGTCTTGCTGATGCTAGCGCATACCGTGAAAAGGTGATTGCGGAGGCACAGGGTGAAGCCTCACGTTTCCTGGCGGTATTGACGGAATATCAGAAAGCACCGGAAGTGACGCGTAAACGTCTCTATCTGGATATGGTGGAAGAGGTGTTGTCAAATACCAATAAGGTAATTATGGATGTGGATAGCGGCAACAGCTTGATGTATCTACCGCTGGATAAGCTGATTCAGGGTAACGCTACCCGTGAAACAACAAGCAGCAGTGTAACAACCATCAACACCACCGGGTCGGAGCGAAGAACACCTGATACTGACCTTGAGAGCAACCGTAGCAGGAGTGTTCGCTAATGAGTGCGAAAAGTATGTTTGCCGGGATAGCCATCCTCCTGGTGGCCGTCTTCGGTCTCTCCTCACTATTTATTGTCAATCAGTGGGAGCTGGCATTGAAGCTGAGATTGGGTGAGATTGTTGATGCTGACTACTCTCCCGGTTTGCACTGGAGAGTGCCGGTCATTCATGATGTGAAGAAGTTCGATGGGCGAATCCAGACTCTGGATACACGGCCTGAGCGTTTTCTTACCATCGAGAAGAAAGATGTCATCGTTGACTCCTTCGCCAAGTGGCGTATCGCCGACGTAGCTCAGTACTATCGCTCCACCGGTGGAAACCCCAGCACCACGGGGCGACTGCTGTCAGAGCGGATTAATACCAGCCTGCGCGATGAGTTTGGTAAGCGCACCATTAAGGAAGTGGTCTCGGGCGAGCGGTCTGAGATTATGGCGCTGTTGACCAAAGATTCTGACGAGAAGGCAGCCGAGTTGGGTGTTGAAATCATCGATGTTCGAGTAAAGAAAATCGACCTGCCCCAAGAGGTAAGTGGCTCAGTTTATGATCGTATGCGTGCCGAGCGACAGCGGGTGGCTTCGGAGCTGCGTGCCCAGGGCTCTGAGATTGCAGAAAAAATTCGAGCCAATGCTGATCGTCAGCGTATCGTTACTCTTGCCGAGGCGTACAAGACAGCGGAAGCGCTACGTGGAGAAGGTGATGCAAAGTCTACGGAGATCTATGCTAATGCCTACAACAGAAACCGTGAGTTTTACTCCTTCTACCGCAGCCTGAGTGCCTACAAAAAGGTCTTTAGCCAGGGAGGTGACATGATGGTGTTGGAGCCGAATTCTGAATTCTTCCAGTATTTCAAGAGTCAGGGTATGTAACCTCTATCTGCTCCTCACCCTGGAGTGATCTTCGGGGCGAGGAGCAGCCGCTTGAAAAACCACCTATATCTGGATAGGCCTACCCGCAATCGGTAGACCCTAAAATAGACAATCCATAACGGGGATGAGACAATGTGCTCCCTGTCCTTGGAGACGTCGTAAACATGCTGGGTATGCTATCCCGGCTTTTTTTTGGACAGGATTATGTGGCACGAACTGCTGATTGCGTTTGCTCTGTTAATGGTGATTGAGGGCTTTTTGCCTTTTCTCAGCCCGCATGGCATGAGAAAAATATTGTTGGCAGCGGCTGAAATGGATGATCACAGCCTGCGCATTGGCGGGCTTGTGAGTATGGTGCTGGGTGTTGTTACACTCTATCTTGTGAATTGATGAGAAAATGAATAAAACAGAGCACTGGCTGCTGCCAGAGGGGATTGATGAGGTTTTGCCACCCCAGGCCAGGACACTTGAGAAGATGCGTCGGGAGCTGCTCGATCTTTTTCATGGCTGGGGCTACGAATTGGTGATGCCTCCGGTTATTGAGTACCTGGAGTCGCTGCTTACCGGCACGGGTGGTGATCTGGATCTGCATACCTTTAAAATCACTGACCAGATCAGCGGTCGCACCATGGGTATTCGTGCCGATATCACCCCCCAGGCGGCTCGGATCGATGCCCATCAACTGCGCCGCACAACACCAACCCGGCTCTGTTATCTCGGTACCGTCCTCAATACCCGCCGTAGCGGTTTCTCTGGTTCTCGCTCACCACTTCAGGTCGGGGCAGAGCTCTACGGCCACGCCGGTGTTGAGAGTGATCACGAGATTATCACCCTGATGATTGAGTCACTACAGCAGGCTGGTCTTGAAAACCTCTATATGGATCTAGGGCATGTTGGGATCTTTCGTGGACTGAGTCGTCAGGCAGGGTTGGATAAAGGGCAGGAACATGCGCTGTTTGATGCACTGCAACGCAAGGCAGTGCCTGAGATTCAATCACTATTGAGCGGTTTTGATATTGCCGAAAATACACGGCGGATGCTGGCTGAACTGGCCCATCTTAGTGGTGATGACGCACTGGTCCGTGCAAGAGAAGTTTTGGCTGATGCAAATGACGATGTAATATCAGCCCTGGAACAGCTGGAGAGGCTCTCTATACTCCTTGCTGAGCGACGTCCGGAGTTGCCGGTCCATTTCGATCTGGCTGAGCTGCGTGGCTACCACTACCACACTGGCGTGGTGTTTGCCGCCTTTGTCCCAAATATGGGAGAGGAGGTGGCACGCGGCGGCCGTTATGATGATATTGGCCGGGTCTTTGGTCGGGCGCGCCCGGCCTGTGGCTTCAGTTCAGACCTGAAGCAGCTTCTGCAACTGCGCACAGTCGATGAAGGCAAGCAGATGACCGCTATTCTTGTCCCCTTGTCGGATGATGATCCTGCTCTGCAAATGAAGATTGATGAGTTACGGAGCCTTGGGCGCCGTGTCATCAACGTACTGCCTGGACAGTCCGGTGAACCTGGAGAGATGGGTTGTGGGGAGACGCTGGAAAAGCAGGGTGATGATTGGGTTGTCGTGGCGGTATAATTTTCGCCAGGACTCATAAAGCATACTTATTTTAGTAAGAGAATGAATGATGGGTAAGAATGTTGTTGTTATCGGCACCCAATGGGGTGATGAAGGTAAAGGAAAAATTGTCGATCTGCTGACCGACCGTGCTGAAGCGGTAGTACGTTTTCAGGGCGGACATAATGCGGGTCATACACTGGTTATCGATGGTAAGCAGACCGTCCTCCACCTGATTCCCTCGGGTATCCTGCGTGAAGGTGTTCGCTGTCTTATCGGCAATGGTGTTGTTCTCTCGCCCGAGGCTCTGCTCGAAGAGATGGATATGCTGGAACAGAGTGGTATTCCTGTTTCTGGTCGTCTGGGTATCAGCGAGTCCTGCCCACTGATTCTGCCATACCATGTTGCTCTCGATCAGGCGCGTGAACACGCCCGTGGCAAAAAGGCTATAGGTACCACCGGGCGTGGTATCGGCCCCGCCTACGAAGATAAAGTGTCACGCCGTGGACTGCGTTTTGGTGAGATGCTCGATACCGATCACTTTGCAGAACGTCTGCGCGAGGTGATGGAGTATCACAATTTTGCTCTGGAGCACTACTACAAATACCAGACTGTGGATTATCAGAGGGTACTGGATCAGACGCTGGCCCAGGCGGAGCGTCTAACCCCTCTGGCTGAAGATATTACCGGCACTCTGCATAAGATGCGTGCTGACGGGCGAAGCATCATGTTTGAGGGTGCTCAAGGAGCGCTACTGGATATCGATCACGGTACCTACCCCTACGTGACCTCATCCAACACCACTGCCGGTGGTGCTGCCAGTGGCTCAGGTATTGGCCCCTGCCATCTCGATTACATACTCGGTATCGTCAAGGCATATACCACCCGCGTAGGTTCCGGACCTTTTCCCACCGAGTTGTTTGATGATAATGGCAAATACCTGGGTGAGAAGGGGCATGAGTTTGGTGCCACCACCGGCCGTCAGCGCCGTTGCGGTTGGCTCGATGCCGTTTCACTACGCCGTTCACTCGATATCAACAGCGTTACCGGTATCTGCATTACTAAGCTGGATGTACTGGATGGCATGGAGACGCTGAAAATCTGTACTTCCTATATGCTGGACGGAGAAGAGGTTGATGCTCCTCCGGTAGGTGCTGATGGCTTTGAGAAGTGTCAGCCGGTCTATATCGAGATGCCCGGCTGGAGCGAGAGCACTGTCGGCACCAAGCACCTGGATGCGCTGCCAGAGAACGCCCGCAACTACCTGAAAAAGGTTGAAGAGTTGACGGGAGTACCGATTGATGTCATCTCCACTGGCCCCGACCGCAAGGAGACCCTCATCCTTCGCCACCCCTTTGATGAATAAATCACAGTGACAGGCATCTGCCTGCACTGGTTAACAAAGGCCCCCCTTGCCTCTTGGTTAGGGGTTTTTTTTGTGTCAGCTATCGGGGGGGAATAAAGTACCTGGGTTTTTTTGTGGGTGGTGTGATGGTCTGAATTGTTCTATGTTATAGCGATATTATGGATTTCCTTAATAAATGGTAAGGAATCTCCATGTCGGATAGGGGAGGTTTTTTTGTCAAGTCCAGGCAAAAATCGCACAAAAAAGTTGCATTATCAGGATGAAAATGCAATGAATATCATTGGCATCAAATGAGGTGGTCTCTCTACCCATTTGCTTTTCGGGTGCTTGTGGCTCTGCTCATCTCTTTGGGTTTAGCCTCTCCCGCGATTGCCGATTTTACGCCACCCCAAAAGGTGCGGATAGGTGTTCTGGCTAACCGTGGCGAACAGCTGGCCCAGGCCAAGTGGCAGGCAACCGCAGATTATCTTACAGCCACCAATTCAAGCTCACACTTTGAGCTTGTTCCCCTCGATTTTGATGAGATCTTGCCGGTTGTCAACAATGGTCTGATTGATTTTATAATTGTTAATCCAGCCATCTACGTCAATCTGTCGGTAGATTATGGGATTAGGCGTATTCTCACCATGAAAAACCTTGTTGCCAATAAGCAGTCCATCTGTAAGTTTGGTGCGGTGGTATTTGTTCGCTCAGACAATGGAACAATTGGCGATTGGCAGGATTTGAGTGGCAAACGATTAGCAGCAGTACACCAAACCTCACTGGGTGGTTGGATTCTTGGGCGCTACACTATAGAGGCGGGAGGAGGGGATATTGGTGACTTGGATCTACTTCTATTCTCCGGTACCCATGACCAAGTGGTAAAGGATGTGCTTGCCGGCAGAGCCGATGCTGGAATTGTCCGCACTGATACCCTGGAGCGTATGGCAGAGGAAAATCGCCTTGATCTTGGCACGATACGTGTTCTTAATCAGCGTAATCTGGCAAATTTTCCATTGCACTTGAGTAGCGAGTTGGTGCCCGAGTGGCCGATCTCAAAGCTGGATCATGTCTCGGATCAGCTGGCGGGTGAGGTGGTGTTGGCACTGCTGCAAATGAAGGAGACAAACCCCGCTGCCATCGATGCCAGGATCAGTGGCTGGACCATCCCCCAAAACTACCAGCGAGTACATGAAATTCTCAAAACAGTGGGGTTGCCTCCCTATGGCTTTGGTGATGAGATCACTCTGCTGACAATTCTTCAGCGCTACTGGTACGGGTTTGTAATTATTGTAGCGGTGCTGATTATCCAGAGTGGTTTGATTGCTCGTGTGGTTGGTTTGAATCGAAGCCTCCATCGACAACGCCAGTCGAAGGATGAGAGTGATGAACAATTCCGTTCACTGTTTCAGCAAGTTGCAGTCGGCTTTCTATTCGCTACGCCCACGGGTGCAATTAAAAAGGCCAATCGCCGTCTTTCCGAGATCAGTGGTTACAGTGAGGTTGAATTGCGGCAGATCAATCTCACGGACCTACTCTGCGCAGAAAGCATGCCTCTAGTGACAGCCCATTTTGAGTCGATGCGTCGTGGTGATATCAGTCAATTCATGATGCAAACTCGGGTTAACTCTCTCCTCGACGGTGAAATATGGGTGCAGTTTACGCTGAGAGCTGTGCGAGGTGAGAAATTTAACCTCAAGTATCTGGTTGGAACATTTGATGATATTACCGATCTTAAGCTGCTGGAGCATCAATTCAAGATAGAGCTGCGCGAGAAATCACTAATACTCGATACCGCCGGTGACAGCATTCTTGGTCTGGATAAAGGGGGGAAGTACCGCTATATCAACCCTGCTGCGGTAAACCTCCTCGGTTATGATGAGGATGAGTTGATTGGCCGTGACAGCCATACCCTTTGGCATCGTAGTCATCCTGATGCCAGCTTAGCTGCTGTATCTGAGTGCCCCATTACAGCGGTATTGTCATCCGGTATCGTTCACCGGGGCGCTGGCGATCTGTTTTGGCGCAAAGACGGCAGCAGTATCGCAATAGAATATATCTCTACCCCCATCTTCGACGGAGAGCAAATAACCGGTGCTGTGGTTGTTTTCAGAGAGCGCATCATAAGCGTCGGCGGCCCTCAGGGGCTGGATCACTAGCCGTGTGGAAACGATATCTGGTGTTCGCGCTTATTCTGGTCGCTATCCTGGTAACGCTGCTCGTATTATTTCTTAATCAGCAGCATCAAGAGGTTGCAGCCCGCCTTGCCACCCAGGCCACACAAAGCGTTGTACGTCAACACACGGTTATGGAAGCAGAACTCTCCTATGTGCGTAGCGATTTGAGCTATCTCGCTTCAATGCCTGAGCTGACAGACTACGTAGCGCGGGTTATAGAGGATGAGGATACGATTCCCGGCAGTAGACTGATGGAAAATTATCAGAACTTCAGTACCAGCAAGCAGAGATATGATCAGATACGTTTTATTGACCGTAAAGGGAGTGAGCGGATAAGGATTAACCTAGATGCTGGCAAGGGGGTGATTGTTCCTAGTGATCAATTGCAGTCGAAGCTACATCGCTACTATTTTACTGACACTATTTCCAGCGAGATTGGAGAACTCTATGTTTCGCAGTTCGATCTCAATATTGAACATAAGGAGATTGAGCTCCCATTTAAACCGATGATTCGTTTTGCCACGCTGGTTGCCGATAACCGGGGTCAAAAGGGGGGGGTGGTCGTCCTCAATTATCTTGGTGATACTCTGCTGAGACACCTGGGCCAACTTAACGGTGTGCTGCCTGGTAAGACAGCAATGTTAAACAGTAGTGGCGAATATCTGACTAGCTTCAAGGCGGATCAATCCTGGGGCTTTATGTTTGATGGGTGGGAACAGGAGCAGTTCTCCGTGCAGCAAGCGGAGGCTTGGCGGAAGATGCAGGGAGTACCCCGAGGTAAGCTGCTGACAGACCGGGGTGATTTGTATACTTTTTCCTGGTTGGAGTTAGGTGAGGGTGAGCGGGAAAACTGCTCGCACTGCGCGATTGTGATTGTCCACAGGTTGACCGATGATGAGGTGTCCGAGGCTAACCTGATTGCTCTGAAACCCTTGGTTCCGATGATTGCGCTCACTGTTCTGTTGGTTGTTGTGGGCGCTATGATTCTGTTTTGGAATATACAACAGCGCCATCGTACTGCCAGCAAGCTGGATGATCTGCATCATCGTATTGAGCATGAGCGCGATCTCTTTGCTGCTGGCCCGGCGGTGATCTTCCGCTGGCGCAATGAATTTGGCTGGCCGGTGGTCTATGTCTCAGAAAATCTGCGGCAAGAATTTGGTTATTTGCCGGAGCAATTTCTCAAGGGGGGGCTGGGGTTGGCGAGCATTGTTGAGCCAAGCTGTATAGCCATCCTTACCAATGAATTGGAAGCGGGGCTTGCCGCTGGCCAAGCCACATTCAGTCGCACTCCCTTCCGTCTGATTGATCAGAGTGGTCAGTATCGCTGGGTCAGCGATACGGTTCGTTTGGAACGTAGTGACGATGGCCGGGTGATCGAATTTTACTCTTATGTGACTGATGTCAGCCGTTTGAAATCGGCAGAACAGGAGCTGGAGCAGTCACGATCCTTTGTTCAGAAGGTGGTGGATACTATTGCAGATCCTACGCTAGTGCTTGATGTGAAGAGTTATCAGGTGATCTCCGCCAATCAGGCCGCCTGTGATGCCTACCTGGCAGACCAGCGAACATTTCAGGGATTGACCTGTTATCAACTCTCCCATAAGACAGACAAGCCTTGTGATTCCGAGGAGGAGCCCTGTCCAATTCAGACTATTGTGGAGACCAAAAAGCCCACCAACATAGTGCATAAGCACTTTGACTCAAAGGGGCTTCCTTTCTATGTGGAGATACATGCAACCCCAATTCTTGATGAAGAGGGGCAGGTGATACGGATTGTGGAATCACACCGTGATGTTACCCGGCATGTAAAGAATCATAAGGTGTTGAAGCACCAGGCAACCACCGACCGATTGACCGGTGTAGTAAATCGCGCCAAGTTTGAAGAGGTGCTGGATCAACAGATTATCAATACAGCCCAGGGCGGTCACCAACTGGGACTGATTATGCTCGATCTGGATAACTTCAAGCAGGTAAATGACACTTTTGGTCATGATGTTGGTGACCGTGTCCTCAAAAGTCTGGTGGCGGTAGTGGAGTCCAATATCCGCAAACATGACCTACTCTCCCGCTGGGGTGGGGACGAGTTCTTTATTATGTTGCCGCGTGCCGACCTAAAGGGAATGGATGTGGTGGCTGAGACTATCCGTAGTGCGGTTGAAAGCTATGCGTTTCCGGTGGTCGGTCAAATCACTGTCAGCCTGGGGGCGACCATCTGGCGTCTAGGCGATGACCGTGAGTCAATATCCAAACGTACTGACAAGGCCCTCTACAGATCCAAGAGAGAGGGACAAAACTGTGTGACTATTATTGAACACCTTGATGAGCAGGGCTAGTAGTCATTGTGGTTGACTCAAATGGTGCTGATGCAGGAAGAATTTCATCCTGTCTACTGTAGGAACAACTTCAGTCGCGAAGGAGTTTGGCACAGGGTCTCGGATAGGCTCATAGGTTTTGTCTCGCAACTAAAGTTGCGCTTAGGGTAAAGGATTACGTAACTATTCAGCTGGGTTTGGGGTCGGAGTCGATTGCCCACATCCATGTGGGCAATCGACTCCGACCCCTGCCGTGAAAACAGTCAAAAAATAGGTATAACTGAATAGTTACAGGATTACTTACTTTAGATTAGGCTTCAGTTATATAATAACGAAGTCTATTTGCTGCTCCGTAAACTCTCATCCTATGTGTTTTAAAAAAATATTTTATCTGCTGGTGGGCCTTTACCGGCGTCCTAAAAAGGGGCTTCGGTGGTTACTGGTCGGTATCATCTCTGTAACTCATCTTCCAGCCCCGGCGGTAGAGACTCAGCACCCCCTGGCCAGTTACAGGGTCGATTCTTCCCTGATCTCTCCAAAATCAGCTGTTATCTCCCAAGCAGACTGGTCTCACTTGCCAAGGATGGCCGAGCAAAGATATCTCGAGGTTTTAAAGAGAAGCTTTGGGGTGGAGTTGATCATGAGTGATTATCTGAGCGATGCCACCACTCTCCTATCCGCCCCGCAGTCGTTTGACGCAATGATCCAGGCCGGCGCAATCGATTTACTCTCTCTGGTGGCCTACTGGAAGCAGCGCTATGTGGCTGACCACAGAGTAATATATGAAAGAGTAGCGCCCTATGTCACTGCCTGGGAGCGGATTGAACAGGAGAAAAATTTAAAGAAGGGGCTACTCTCATCCATCGCCATCGTAGAGACAAGTGGGATTCTCCATAACTCAGATGGCCGGGTGAGGAAATCAAAAAAAGGTGCTGCCGGCTTTTTTCAGCTGATGCCGGAAATAGCCAAGCGGTACGGTCTTAAGGTAAGCGCCGAAGTTGATGAGCGAAGCGACCCAATAAAGTCCGCCTATGCAGCAGCAGATATCCTGACAGATAACTATCAGATATTTCAGGACTGGGATCTGGCCATTGCCGGATATAACAGTGGCAAAGTGCTCCAATTCTTTCAGGAGTATCGAAAATTTCTTATCTCCGAAGCACTCAATAGACCAAAATCACTGAAGCAGTATATAGCCCAAGAGGGTGACAGCCTGTTTTTAATATCAATAAAAACAGACACCTCTTTCTATGCGATAAAAACATTGAACAGTGATCGTGATCTAGTCAAGGTGGGTGATGCCATATATATACCCCCTTTGATCAATACCACACTGGATGAATTTGTCAGTTGGTCAAGCAGTCGCTATAAAAAATATCCTGCATCCATAACAGAATATATCAACTATACGGCCAAGGTTCTGGCGCTAATGACGATCAGGCAGGTGGCATCTCAACAGAAAAAACCATTGCTTACTCAGAGATAAAAGCGGACAGGATTATCAACGCAACAGGTAACTTCTCAAAAAGTCCGGGCCATAGGGGTGCGGTAACACCTTTTCAGGAGGCGCGGTGAATAGGTCCCTGTACGCTCTGAAAAGGTGTTACTGCAACATACTACAAAGTTAACGGGACAGCAGTGATCTGCACTGGGTTATTGAGAAGTTATCACAACACACTGAATTGAGCTGGAAAACAGGAGATTTTATGTAGATTAATACAGTGTTATTTAAACTTGTGCTATGTTGGTGCAGTTGTCACTGCTAGTGCAGTCTGCGGCGTTTTTTTAATTGGAAAGGGGATGGAAGTCGGCTATGAGCAACCCAAAACATACACTGTTCTGGATGTTGATCTACCTCGGGGCGGTGGTGGCTGTCTGTGTTCTGCTGTATCAACCGCTGCAAGGTGCTTTCCTTGCAAACTGGGTGTTCAACTCCTTAATCCTTGTGGTGCTGTTGATCGGTGTTGGTATCACCATTCGCCAAGTGCTGATTCTTGAACCTGAGCTGAATTGGATCAAGGTGTTTCGCACCGGTCAAACGGGTCTCTCGGTGGCTGAGGAGCCACGGTTGTTGAAACCTCTGGCGCATAATCTCTCCAGCCATGTTAACAAGGACCGCTTTAGCATGTCGGCGCTCTCTCTGCGCACGGTGTTGGACGGCATTCGCACCCGCCTCGACGAGTCACGCGAGATCTCCCACTACATGGTGGGACTGCTGGTTTTTCTCGGTCTTCTGGGTACCTTCTGGGGGTTGCTGGGCACTATTCAGGCGGTCGGTAACGTCATTGGCTCTCTGGAAGTGGGTGGTCAGGGTAATTTTGGTGCCGTCTTTACCGAGCTGAAGCGGGGGCTGATGGAGCCACTGCAGGGGATGGGTACCGCTTTTAGCTCCTCTCTTTTTGGGCTTGGCGGTTCACTGGTGCTCGGTTTTCTCGATATTCAGGCGGGTCACGCACAGAACCGCTTCTATGATGGTCTGGAGGAGTGGCTATCAGGTCTCACCCATCTGGTGGACACACCGGACACCTACGAAGAGGTGGAGATGAGCGAAAACAAAGCGTGGGTGGGGGAGATTGCTGCCCTGGTCGCCGAACTGCGTGAACTGCGCGCTGTTCGGGAGAAGAGAGACAGCGAGAGCGAGGACTGATCGACGATGAGCGGCCGTTCCCGTCGACAACGCTGTGCAGTCAATGTCTGGCCTGGCTATGTGGATGCGCTTTCAGCACTGTTGATGTTGGTGATTTTTACCCTGCTGATCTTTACCCTTGCTCAGGTGTTCCTCTCTGAAACCCTCTCAAGTCGCGATAAGGAGCTGGATCAGCTCAACGCAAGGCTGGCCGAAATCAGTGGCCTGCTCTCCCTGGAACAGGAGAAAAATGAGCAGTTGGATCAGAAGATCGACACGATCTCCACTGAGTACACCAAGAGTCTGGAGGTGCAGTTCAGTTTGAGCGGCCAAGTCGAGCAACTCACCGCAACAACGCAAGCGGATAAGGCAGAGATTGAGCGGCAGCTGGTACAACTTGCCGCACTGCACCAGGATATCGACACCCTGAAGGCGATGCGCCGTCGCCTGGAGGAGCAGGTGGGCGGGTTGAGCACCATCCTTACATCCAAGGAGGTTGAGGTTGGCGCTTTGAGAGATTGGAGTAAATCTCTGGAGAAGCGTCTGGCGGATGAGCAGGAGCGTACCCTGCTGGCGCAGCAGTCTATCGACGGTAAAGAGATACGGATTAGCGAGTTGGTGAATCTAGTCAGGCAGAGTGACGAGGCGCTGAAAGATGAGAAGGTGCTCTCAGCATCGGCTCGGGCTCAGGTGGCACAGCTCAACCGGCAGATCAGCGCTCTGCGGGAGCAGTTGAATATGATCAGCAGCGCCCTCGCCTCGGCGGAGACTGTGAATCAGGATCAGGCACTGAAATTGAGTGATATGGGGAGGCGTCTCAATCTGCTCCTCGCTCAACAGGTGAACAAGCTGCAGCAGTACCGTTCAGAGTTCTTCGGTCGTCTGCGTGAGGTACTGGGCAACAATCCAAATATTCGTATTGTTGGAGACCGCTTTCTATTTCAGTCAGAGTTGCTGTTCGCTTCTGGCTCCGGCGACCTGGGGGTAAAGGGGAGGGGGCAACTGGTCAAGTTGGCGACCACCTTAGAGCAACTGGCGGAGCGTATCCCGGCAGATATTAACTGGATACTCCAGGTCGAAGGGCATACCGATATCCGCCCAATCAGCACCCCAAAATATCCATCAAACTGGGAACTATCGACTGCTAGAGCCGTGTCGGTGGTACGATTCCTCGGGCAGCAGGGGATACCCATGGCACGTCTTTCAGCCGCTGGGTATGGTGAATTTCACCCCGTCGATAAAGGGCAAGATGAGGTGGCGCTACAGGCCAATCGACGGATCGAAATCAAGCTGACGGATCGCTGAGCTACTCTGTTATCAAAGAGCGGATGATAGGGGCTGTAAAGTCCGGGATAAATCACCAAACTTCTCAGTGTTTGTGAGCTAAGAGCGTTTATTTGGTAACTATTCAGCTATACCTGTTTTTGGGCTGTTTTTACCAGGGGCCGGAGTCGAGCTCCAACTGACGTAGTTACATTGGAGTTTACCAATTTGAAGCGTGAGTGTAGGGCTATTGAGCGTTGAATGAGAAGCGGTAGGTTGACCACTTTTCGGGAGGGGGAGGTTTGCCCTCCATGGCCACGGCTGCTATCCAGCCATCAATGGGTTGAAAATGACGGTGTCTGACCCTGGTGATCTGCTGGGTCTCTGAAAAAATACCTCCACCCAGAGCTTTGACCTTTGCTTCCAACTCGGTCCAGTGCCTAAAGAACGCCAGAGTAAAAGCTTCATCCTGCAAAAGCTGAAGCTTCTTAACGATCTCAGGGGAAAATACCCTGAAGGCTATCTGTCGCAACCCTTTGCGCTGTGACAGCGGTTCCAGATCTATACCCACACTCTTCTCCGCTACCGCCAGCAGCGCGATATCTTTGGAGTGACTCAGATTGAATTTGATGGGGCTCTGGGGGTGATCTATTGCTGGCTTTCCTTTATCACCATATCTAAAGATGATTTGGTTGCCAGGAACACCTATATAGGCAGAGAGAATTGACCTCATGGCACCACGGGCAAGAATAAATCGGCGCTGCTCGGTGGGCAGTCGCATGCGCTCGCTGCGCTGCTGCTCGTCACTGGAGAGCAGCCTTTCTGCCAACTTGACCCCATCTGTCAGCCTTAGATCGATCAGCCAGAGGTGAAGCTCGCCGGTCTGGGGCGCGATAGGAGTGTTGCGGGGACTATTCCATGTGGTTGTTATGGCTGGCTCCAAGATGCTGGCTCGAAGATGAGCTGTCCTATGGGGGATGTTCTGATATTCTCTCCTATTATTGTCCTATGGTCATACTTTATCCAAAGAGGAGCTTCGGATGAGCCTTGAGTTGGTCAGTTTTGTGATCTGTCCCTTCGTGCAGCGTGCCATCATTGTCTTGAGTGAAAAAGAGGTGCCGTTTGAGATTACCTATGTTGATATCACTGATCCACCAAAGTGGTTCAACGAAATATCTCCCTTCGGTAAGGTGCCCCTGCTGAAGGTCGATGGTGATGTACTTTTTGAGTCGGCCATCATCAATGAGTATCTGGATGAGGTGTTTATGCCGCGACTTCACCCGGAAGTGCCTCTGGAGAGAGCGAAGCAGCGCGGCTGGATCGAATTCGGCTCCAATCTTTTTTTTGAACAGGTGGGGCTGCTTCTGGCAAAGGATGCCGATGAGTACCAGCAGAAAAAAGAGGGACTGGCCGGTTCATTTGCTCGGCTGGAGCAGCAGGTAAGTGATGGCCCCTACTTTAAAGGCAACCATTTTTCACTCCTGGATGCGGCGTTTGCACCGCTGTTTATGCGCTTCGACCTGCTGACAAGATGGGATCCTACCCTGGATGAAATTATGCCCTCACGGATGCAGACGTGGGGGAAAGCGCTACTCCAGCGCCCATCGGTGGCATCATCGGTAGTCGATGATTTTGATCAGCAGTTTGTCGCCTTCTTCGCAAAAAAGGGCTCCTGGTTATTGGGCGATGAGAGTGATCTGGCGTCAAAAGATGCCGGTGACTATCTCTCCCTTTGAAACAGTCGTAGGCCCTCTCTCTCAACCGATAACCGGATGGACTCTCTGAAATAGCCGTGACCACTGCCGATAAACAGATTATTCGCTCGCCGCTGCCTGAGATCTCTTCAGAGCTGCCTGACACACTGCACCCCGTACTACAGCGGGTCTATGCACTTCGCAACCTGAGTTCAAAAAAGGAGCTCGACCTGGGACTTGGAGGGCTGCTGCCCCCGGCTGAACTGGGAGGTACCGAGGCGGCGGCGGCGCTTCTGTTTGAGACTTTGGCACAAGAGGGACGGATACTTATTGTCGCCGACTTTGATGCCGATGGTGCCACCAGTTGCGCCCTGGCGATACGGGCACTGAAGGCGATGGGGGCAAAAGTTGTCGATTATCTGGTGCCCAACCGTTTTGAGTATGGCTACGGGCTGACGCCTGAGATCGTGGTTGAGGCAGAGAAGCGCGCTCCGGATCTTCTGGTCACTGTGGATAACGGTATCTCCAGTATTGAAGGTGTAGCGGTGGCCAAGGCGGCGGGTATGCGGGTGTTGGTAACGGATCACCATCTACCAGGGGATCAGTTGCCGGATGCGGATGTCATCGTCAACCCCAATGCTCCAGGAGAGACCTTTTCCAGTAAAAATCTGGCGGGGGTGGGGGTAATCTTCTACGTAATGGTGGCGCTTCGTGCCTTGCTGCGGCGAAATGGCTGGTTTAATCGGCAGGGGTTGAAAGAGCCCAACCTGGGCGACTATCTCGATTTAGTCGCCTTGGGCACGGTGGCTGATGTTGTGCCCCTGGATCACAATAACCGCATTCTTGTTCAGCAGGGATTGCAGCGTATCCGCTCCGGCAACAGCTGTTGTGGAATCAAGGCACTGTTTGAGCGGGCTGGGCGTAATTCCCAACAGGTCGTGGCTTCTGATCTTGGCTTTGCTATTGGCCCCCGGCTTAATGCCGCTGGACGACTGGATGATATGTCCCTGGGGATTGAGGCGCTACTCAGTAATGATGCGGCTAGCGCTTACTCTCTGGCCAAAGAGCTGGATGCTCTTAATAGCGAGCGTAGAACGATAGAGAGTGAGATGAGGCAGCAGGCGGCGGAGCTGTTGCAGCACCTCTCTCTCGAAGGTGATCTGCCCTTTGGTCTTGCGCTCTATCAGGAAGAGTGGCACCAGGGGGTTGTCGGTATCCTCGCGGCGAGGATCAAGGAGCGCTATCATCGCCCGGTAATTGCTTTCGCTTTGGCGGAGCCCGGCGTGATCAAAGGCTCTGCCCGCTCTATTCCTGGTCTGCATATTCGTGACACACTCGATGCGGTCGCTACTGGCAATCCCGGTCTGTTTGATAAGTTTGGCGGTCACGCCATGGCGGCCGGTCTTACTATCCGCCTCGATTTACTGGGTGAATTTTCCAGGCTATTCGATATCGAAGTACGAAAGCGGATAGGTGAGGATGCCTTGAAGGAGTGGGTTTGCTCCGATGGCACTCTGGAGGAGGGTGAATTGACCATGGATCTGGCGCAGCAGCTCCGTGCTGGCGGACCCTGGGGGCAGGGTTTTCCTGAACCACTGTTTGATGGCTGGTTCCAGATAATTAATCAGCGAGTGGTTGGTGATCGCCATCTCAAATTGGTACTCCAGCCGGAGGGGGGCGCGACGTTATTTGATGCGATAGCATTTAACCAGGCTGCGATCCCTGCTGCCGTAGAGAGAGAGAGGATACATGCTGCCTACCGCCTGGATATCAATGAGTTCAGAGGGGCGCGAAATTTACAGCTCATAATAGAGCATCTTGAGAGTAGATGATTGAGAGACAATGTCAGATAATTTTGAAGTAGATGTAGAAGAGGATGAAGATGAGCTGGTGAGTAGAAGCCAGCTTAAGCGCGAGATGCAGCTTATGCAGAAGCTTGGGGAGAGGCTCACCGGCCTGCCGTCATCACAGTGGGCGCAGTTCAACTTTAGCCCGCCTATGCTGGCGGCACTGGAGGAGTCCAGGCGGATCAAGAGTCACAACGCCATGCGCCGCCATGTTCGTCGCCTGGGAAAGCTCCTCTCTAAGGAGGATGCCGAGCAGGTGAGTGAGCTTTTCGCCCGCATGGACAACGAACACCTGCAGGATACCCACTACTTTCATCGTCTTGAACGGTGGCGTGACCGACTGATGCAAGGAGGTGATGAAGTGGTTAATGAGTTACTCGATATCTGTCCAGATGCGGATCGACAGCAGATCAGGCAGCTGGTCAGGCAGGGCCAGAAAGAGCTGCAACTAGAGAAGCCACCCGCTGCACAAAGGAAATTATTCAAGTATCTCAGAGAGATAGATATGAAATGAAAATTTGTTTGCAGACTCTCGGGTGTTAAGTAAATTTTATGGAATCATAAAAAAAAGGGTTTTTCAATAAGGAACAAACAGTTATACTCCTTTCCGGTTGTTCGAATGTAGATAAATAGAGCAGTTACACACCGGAAATAAACCTATGCAAAACAGTCACCGGCCTGTATTTCTGAACCTGTTTCAGTTCAGGTTTCCCATGGCGGCAATTATGTCCGTTGGTCATCGTGCAGCGGGGGTAGTGCTGATCTTTCTTATTCCCTTCGCCGCCTATCTTCTGCACCTCTCCCTGGCGAGTAGTGATGGTTTTATCGAAGCCAAGGCACTGCTCTCCGGCACTTTTATGAAGTTGGTGTTGTTTGTTGTGCTGTGGTCACTTCTCCACCACCTGCTTGCAGGCATACGCTATCTACTCATCGACTTCGATATCGGTGTTGAGATGGATGTTGCAGGCAAGTCTGCGGTTGCAGTTATGGTTGCCGCCCCGATCATCGCCATTGTGCTGGAGATCTTGATATGAGTCGTCAAGCTTCCGGTCTGCGCGCATGGGCGCTACAACGGGTTACCGCAGTCTATCTCGGTATCTACTTTATCTACCTCTTTGCCTATCTGACATTTTCAGGCCCAGAAACCTATGAAGCCTGGCGCGACTACCTGGCACATCCCGTTGCGTCCATCGCCATGCAGCTTTTCTTTGTCTCTCTGCTGATCCACTCCTGGGTCGGTATTCGGGATGTACTTATCGACTATGTTCCCCGCTTTTCCATCAGGGTGCTGCTATTAACGCTGTTTGGTACCGGCTTGGTGGGCTGTGGATTGTCGATCACCAGAACCCTCTTTCTTGTCTAAACGTCTCACATAAAGGTCTACCATGACATTAGCCAGAAGACATTTTGATGCCCTGATTCTCGGAGCGGGTGGGGCTGGGCTGAATGCGGCCCTGCAACTTGCCAACGCCAATCTGCGGGTTGCGGTAGTGTCCAAGGTTTTCCCGACACGCTCCCATACCGTGGCGGCTCAAGGCGGGGTCAACGCGGCATTGGCCAACGTAGTGCCGGATAACTGGCACTGGCATATGTTTGATACCGTCAAGGGATCCGACTACCTGGGAGATCAGGACGCTATCGAATTTATGTGCCGTGAAGCGATCCCCACCGTCTATGAGCTAGAGCACAACGGTGTTCCGTTTTCGCGCCTGGACAATGGCAGAATTTATCAGCGTGCCTTTGGCGGCCAGAGCCAGAACTTCGGTGGTGCCCAAGCAGCCCGCACTTGTGCCGCTGCCGATCGTACCGGCCACGCCATACTCCACACCCTCTACCAACAGAATATCCATGCCCGTACACACTTTTTCGATGAGTATTTTGGTGTCGATCTGATTCGTGATGATGAGGGGGCGATTCTTGGCGCCCTGGTGTTGGAGATTGAGACTGGCGAACCCTTGCTGATTGAAGCAAAGACAACACTGCTTGCCACCGGTGGTTGCGGCCAGGTCTTCCGTACCACCTCCAACGCCCATATCAATACCGGAGATGGTATGGCAATGGCGCTACGTGCCGGGGTGCCACTGATGGATATGGAGTTCTTCCAGTTTCACCCCACCGGCATTGCCGGTAAGGGGATGCTGATCACCGAAGGAGTGAGAGGGGAGGGGGGCTATCTGGTGAATAAGGATGGCGAGCGCTTTATGGAGCGCTATGCACCCAATGCAAAGGATTTGGCGAGCCGTGATGTGGTAGCCCGCGCCATCGTTACCGAGGTGAAGGAGGGGCGCGGTTGTGGTCCCAATGCAGATCATGTGATGCTGAAGGTGGATCATCTCGGTGAAGAGATTGTCAGCAAGCGGCTGCCGGGTATACGCGATAGCGCAAAGATCTTTGCCGGTGTCGATCCGGTGGTTGAGCCGATCCCAGTTTTCCCCACCGCACACTATGTGATGGGTGGCATTCCGACAGATCGCCTCGGTCGGGTAGTGGTGCCGCTGCAACATGGTCCTGAAGAGGTGGTACCGGGGCTCTATGCGGCGGGAGAGTGCGCCTGTGTCTCGGTTCACGGTGCCAATCGACTGGGCGGTAACTCACTGCTGGATATTTTGGTATTTGGTCGTGCCGCCGGACAGGACATTATTGAGTACATCAAGGAGAACCCAAATCACCGGCCGATGAACGAGGCCAGTGTTGAGATCGCCATGTCTCGTCTCAGTCGCTGGGAGCAACCGGGTGAGGGCATTACGGTACGTGAGTTGCGTGATGAGTTCCGTAAGGTGATGGAGGATCACGCCGGTGTTTTCCGCACCGATGAGATTATGAGAGAGGGGGTTGAGCGTGTGAAAGCGGTCAGGGAGAAATTGAAAGATGTTCGCCTCACCGATCAGAGTCGTGTCTTTAACACCGCCCGTGCAGAGGCTCTTGAGCTGGAAAATCTGATTGATATCGGTATGGCTATCGCCCTCTCTGCGCTGGAGCGGAAAGAGAGTCGGGGTGCCCATTCACGGCCTGACTACCCAGATCGGGATGATAAGAACTGGATGAAACACAGCCTCTACTTTCAAGACGAGGACCGGGTCGACTATAAGCCGGTTCACACCAAGCCACTGACTGTTGAAACCTTCCCACCCAAAGAGCGCGTCTACTGAGATCTGCCCAATGAAATTCATCATCTATCGCTATAACCCGGATACCGATACCGCACCCCGGATGGAGGAGTTCGAGGTGGAGGCGACCCAAGGCATGATGCTACGGGACGCCCTGCTTGAGATTAAACGCCAGGATGAGTCTTTTAGCTTTCGTCACTCATGTGGCGAAGGGGTATGTGGCTCAGATGGTCTTAATGTCAACGGCACCAATCTCCTCGGCTGTATCACCCAGGTAGCCGATCTGAAAGAACCGATCACGGTTCGCCCTCTGCCGGGTCGTCCGGTAGTGCGTGATCTGGTGGTCGATATGAGCCAGTTCTACCATCAATATCGGGCCGTTAAACCCTACTTGATTCGTAAAGACCCCTTGCCGGAGCAGGAGGTACTACAGTCACCTGAAGAGCGCGATAAGCTGGATGGTCTCTACGAGTGCATCATGTGCGGCTGCTGCTCCACCTCCTGCCCCTCTTTCTGGTGGAACCCGGAGAAGTTTCACGGCCCCCAGGCGCTGCTGCAGGCGTGGCGTTTTCTTGCCGACAGTCGCGATCAGGCAACAGATGAGCGCCTCGATGCCCTCGAAGGACCCTATAAGCTGTTTCGCTGCCACACCATTATGAACTGTGTTGCGGTCTGTCCCAAACAACTCAACCCCACCAAGGCGATTGGTCACATCAAGGAACTGATGTTCAGGCACTCTATATGATCCTAGATTCCGCAGGTGACCGCTCCACTCTGAGGCTAACTTACTGATATGAGTATTATTGACTTCGATCTACCATTTCATCTGCGGGGTGAGTCACGCACACTTCACATCGTCCAACTGCGGATTCTAGGATGATGGTGGATAGTCGTTCACAGAGTATTGAACGGCTCCAGTGGCAGTGTCGGCGAGGGATGCTTGAACTGGACTACCTGCTGCGGGACTTTCTCGAACAGATCTACCCAGAGCTGACAGAGACGGAGCAATTACTGTTTGTCAGAATGCTCGATTTTGAAGATCGCCAACTACTAGCATGGTTGGTCGGTGATGATCAGCCTGAAGAGGCGGCAGTAGCAAAAATGGTTGGAAGAATGCAGAATATCTACCAACCATCGTAAATCTCTATTTGACGTACCCATCACAGGGAGCGTGATGCATCAATCCTATCCGCCACTCAGGGTTCAACTCTCACCATCGCCAACCTTGGCGCTGTTTATTCACTTGCTCCATGGTGCTGTTTTTCTCTTTTGCCTGTCTCTTCCTCTACCCGTTGGGTTGATAGGCGTAATCTTGCTATTGGTGATCGTAAGCTGGCTCGTCGCCAGGGAGCAACACAGTGGGACGAAGATGGCCGCCATTGAGTGGCAGCCTGATCAAGGCTGGTTACTGCTGGAGCGCAGTGATTCAGCCTATCCGGTAGAGCTGCTCGATGGAAACTTCGTCTCTACCTGGATGATTATCCTCCGGTTCAGGCGGGGGCGTTTCAGTCGGCGCCATTTGATTCTACTCGCAGATAATACGGATGTGAATGAACTCCGTAGATTGAGAATTCACTTGCGCCATCCTCCAAAAAAAGGATAGGAATTTCAACCCACTCCCACAAAGTCAATCAATTTCCCTGTTACAAGAAGGGGCATTTACGCCCTGACAAGCAAAACTCTGGCGGTAGTAATGCTGTGAAAAAAGAAAACACGAGAAGAAAACACGAGGACACCCATCACTCAAAAAACACGAGGACACCCATCACTAAACACGAGGACGAAACACGAGAAAAAACACGAGAAAACACGAGGACACCCATCACTAAACACGAGGAAAAGAAAACACGAGGACACCCATCACTCAAAAGAAACACGAGGACACCCATGAAAGAAGCACGAGGAGAGAAACACGAGGACACCCATCACTCAGAGGAGAAACACGAGGACACCCATCACTCAGGAGAAACACGAGGACACCCATCACTCAGGGAAACACGAGGACACCCATCACTCAGCACAAACGATACAGGTCTATTGCTCTGACTCTTAAGACATGGGTGTCCTGATAATGTTCAA
>JBEVXV010000540.1:0-42597 GCA_040505915.1 Sedimenticola sp.
TGATTTAATTTACCCTCACCCTGGCCCTCTCCCTCATAGGGAGAGGGAATGTTCTATTGCAGTATGTCATGTTGCTGTTGATATATGCGCCCTAAAAAATACCTCCACACAAGGAGTTACTGCAACATACTACAAAGTTAACGGGACAGCAGTGTTCAAATAGATATAATTGATGGAATTACCCTCTATAGTCTGCACCAAAACACTGGCATCTTCTCGAAGCGTGAAGGACAGTTGTCCCCTGGCGGTTGTTTCATCGTGCTCCAGAAGACTGCTCCAATAAGTGAGGGTAGAACCCAGTGAGCTTCCTCTAAGGATTTGCATAGGGTAGCGGAATCTGTCAGAAACCCTTCAGGGTCCAGCGCCTACAGTCGGGCATCGTCGTGCGGAGCCCGTTTTTTTTTACTCTCTGGTTCGTATCACTCCTGATCTTGGGTATGATGTCCCATCATATTGTGAGCAACCGGATAACGGAGAGTTCAAAACGTGCGATTTCTTAAGCTTCTGTTCGTTCTTATCATTGCCCTAGTGGGTGCCGCGTTTGCGGTAATGAATGCCGAGGCGGTCAATCTCAACTACTATTTCGGTACGGTGGAGTTATCGCTCTCTATTGTTTTGGTTGCCGCCGTCATCGTGGGTGCGCTGCTTGGGGCTATGGCTGGTTTTGGTGGAATGGTTAGCCTCCGGCATGAGAACAGACGGCTCAAGCGAGAAGGGAAACTGGCATCCCAAGAGATTAATAGCCTAAGAGCCATTCCTATTATTGATAAGTAGCGGTGGGCACTTAGGACCTATGAATAACGCTTGACCAACTGTACCCTGGATACGCAATTCAACTCGGCCAGACTTATCATAGGCTCCTTAATAGGTAACTATTCAGTTGGTGCTCGGGATCGGAGTCGATTGCGGTGAGATTGTGGGTAAATGCACCTTTTTTTCGCCGCAATCGACTCCGACCCCTGTCGTGAAAACAGTCCGAAAATAGGTATAGCTGAATAGTTGCCTTAATAGTTTCACATAATTTACAGTGTAGAGAGGGAACCTGGATTGCAGATGTATGGAACTGACTTAACATGATGGAGTTACTCTGGTTACTGCTGCCCGTTGCTGCCGCTTCTGGCTGGTTTGCGGCAAAGCGTAATAGCGCCCGCAAGGTGTCTCCCAAGTTTGATTGCACTACCGCCTATTTCCGAGGATTGAACCACCTGTTGAATGAGCAGCCGGACAAGGCTATCGATGTCTTTGTCGAGATGCTTGAGGTGGATAGTGAAACCGTTGAGACCCACCTGGCGCTAGGTAATCTATTTCGTCGGCGTGGTGAAGTTGATAGAGCACTACGCATTCACCAGAACCTGATTGCGCGGCCAACGCTCAGCCACTCACAGCGCGCTCAGGCACTTCTTGAGCTGGGACAGGACTACATGCGGGCGGGTCTCTTTGACCGTGCGGAAAATCTATTCAACGAACTTGGCGATCTGAACTATTATCAAGATCAGGCACTTGAGAATCTGCGCATCATCTACCAACAGGAGAAGGAGTGGCATAAGTGCCTGGAGGTGGCGGCAAAGCTGGAGAAGCTGACCGATGAGTCACTGGCCAGTGAGTGTGCCCACTACTACTGTGAACTGGTGGAGGAAGCTCAGGCAGGTAACGATGAAAAACTTGCCAAAAGCTTGTTGAAAAAGGCGCGGGCAACAGATCGTGAGTCGGTGCGGGCAAATTTGCTGCAGGCTCGAATGGAGGCGTCTGAAGGTACATTTAACTTGGCTATCAACACCTTTTCACGTATTGAACAGCAGGATCCAGCCTATATTGGTGAGTTTTTACCGGATCTGATTGAGTGCTACCAGCAGCAGGGTAACAGGCGGGAGCTGATGAGCTACCTCCAGAGGCTGTTCACTAAGCACCAAAGTATACCTTCAGCGCTGGCCCTGGTGGATATTCTCCAGGAGGATGAGGATGATGAGGCCGCTATCAGCTTTCTTAACGACTACCTCAATCGAGCGCCTAACCTGGAGGGGCTGGGTAAGCTGATAACACTTAACATGAAGTTGGTGGGTAGCCGGGAAGAGGAGATGTTTCTGATGATTCAACAGCTGATTGACAAGCTGTTGATAAACCGTCCGGCCTATCAGTGCAGCCGCTGTGGTTTTACCGCTAAAACACTGCATTGGCAGTGCCCAAGTTGTAACGCCTGGGGGAGCATTAAGCCTCACTCGGGTCAATTGGACAGTGAGGCGGGCAGTGGCCCACTTAACTCTTTATCAAAGAAGGCATGAACAAAAAGATGAGTGTTATAGAGAGAGAACCCCGTATTATCGTCGCCCTCGATTTCCCATCCGCTGCTCCGGCACTGGACTTGGTGTCCGGCCTGGACCCAGCGCTGTGCCGACTGAAAGTGGGTAAGGAGATGTTTACCCGATTCGGTCCTGCCTTTGTCGAGCAGTTGGTCGGCAAGGGATTCGATGTTTTTCTTGATCTCAAATTTCACGATATTCCCAACACGGTAGCGGCTGCCTGCGCCGCCGCCGCTGATCTGGGGGTCTGGATGATCAACCTCCACGCTTCTGGTGGGAGGCGCATGATGGCGGCTGCCAGAGAGCGCTTGGACGGGTTGAGTCAGCGGCCTCTGCTGATTGCTGTCACGGTACTGACCAGTATGGGAGACAAAGATATTGCTGAGATTGGGCTCCACGGCAGTCCGGCGGATAACGTGGTCAGAATGGCCATGCTGACTCACGGTGCGGGGCTTGATGGTATCGTCTGTTCTCCCAGTGAAGCGGGGGAGGTTCGCCCTCTGGTCAAACCAGAATTTCTGCTGGTGACTCCTGGGGTTCGTCCCGCCAGCGCCTCCCTGGATGACCAGACCCGGGTGATGACACCGCTGGATGCACTTAATAATGGTGCGGATATGCTGGTGATTGGACGCCCCATTACCGCCGCCGAGGATCCCCTGCTGAGCCTCAATGCCATTCAGAGTGAGATTGCCGGTTTTAGCCGGGGCTGAATATTGGGTGGTAGGGTTGCGTGATACGAAATTGCTGTGGTTGATCTGGGAGAGTGGCTCACGGGATGATCGCATATTGCTGGGTTTGTGCAACATTCATCGCGACGGGGGCGCTGCTCCTACAGTAGAGAGCCGTCGCTGAACCGGTCTCTTTAAACGCCCCGGGCTCACTGAATGAGCTTGTGCTGCGATATAATTATAACAACCTCTCAAATTATCCAAGGAAACGATGCTCCACCTTTACCACAGTAACCGATTGGAGCAACTGGCCGGTCTGCTGGCTGAACAGCTCTCTGATGCATCTGCCGCTCCGTTCTGCTCTGAATCTGTGGTGGTGCAGCACCAGGGGATGGGGCGCTGGCTCTCACTGCAGCTGGCCAAACGTCTGGGTATCTGTGCCAATTTAAAATTCCCTCTCCCCGCAGGCTACATATGGGAGCTGCTCAGGCTGATGCTGCCGGAGACATCGGATCAGGATCACTATCAACCCAATGTGCTGCAGTGGCGTCTTTTTGAGCGGTTGAGCAGCGCTCTTGATGAGCGTGATTTTTCCCCGCTGAGCAGCTACCTCAAGGATGGGGATGAACTTCGTCGCTTTGAGCTGGCGGGAGAGCTGGCGGTTATTTTCGACCAATACCTTGTCTACCGCCCTGACTGGATTGTGCATTGGGAAGCCGGCAAAGAGGCAGTTGCTGGTGACCACTGGCAGGCGATTCTATGGCGGGAGTTGGTGGCAGACAGTGGCAATGAGCACTGGGTCGGGTTAGGACAACGGCTCGTAGCGTTGCAGCGCCAGGGAGGCATAGACCAAGAGCGACTGCCTCAGCGGGTAATGCTCTTTGCCGTCTCCTCCCTCTCTGTCGGTTATCTGGAAATTCTCTCCCTTCTCTCCCAGCAGATCGATGTTCACCTCTTCCTCCTGAATCCCAGTGAGGGACACTGGGTTGATCTAATCTCCCAAGAGGAGAAGAGTCGTCGGGAGTTAATGACAGATGAGAGTGATCTCTATCTGGATGTAGGCAATCCGCTGCTCGCCTCTCTGGGGGGGCAGGGCAGAGACTTCTTCTCTATGCTGCTGGAGTTTGATCCAGGTGCCAGAGAGCTGTTTGTCGAGCCTGTTGAAGAGTGTCTGTTGAGCCATCTACAGCGGGATATTCTGCTGATTCATGATGGCACCACGGATGATCCGCGGCGGATACAGGCAGCTGATGATAGTTCGATTCAGCTTCACAGCTGCCACAGCCCAATGCGTGAAGTAGAGGTACTTCACGACCAGTTGCTGGCGCTGTTTGATGCGGACCCCCAGCTTCAGGCCGATGATGTTTTGGTACTGACGCCCGACATGGACAGTTATGCCCCCTACATTGAGGCAGTTTTCAGTGATCCCGCAGGTGCCGGGTATATCCCGTTCAGTCTGGCTGATCGTGGTGTTCTCTCATCTGCACCACTGATTACCGGCCTGTTTAATCTGCTCGCACTACGGGGCAGCCGATATGAGGTTAATCAGGTGATCTCCCTGCTGGAGTTGCCAGCGGTGAGGCGTCGTTTCAACCTCGATGAGAGCGATCTACCACGGGTAAGAGAGTGGATAGAAGCGTGTGATATTCGCTGGGGGCGGGATCAGACCACCCGCACCGGGCTGGGTTTACCCGCCACGGATCAGAATAGCTGGCAGGCCGGGCTTGATCGGCTGGCACTGGGGTATGCGCTGCCGCCAACGGGGAGTGAGCTGTTTCAGGGCATACGCCCGTATGGTGATGTGGAGGGCTCCAGTGCCGCTGCCTTGGGGGGGCTGTTGAGCTTCACCTCAGCGCTCTTTGGCCTTGAGCAACAGCTCGGCCGCAGTCGGCCGTTGCGTGAGTGGGAGTGGCAGCTACAACAGCTTCTCGATCAATTTTTCACAGCAGAGGGGAGAGAGGAGGTGCTGCTACAAGTAGTGAGGGACAGCCTCTCCACCCTGGTTGAAAGTGCCGGGAGGGCAGGGTTCAACCAAGCAGTCTCTCTGAATCTGGTGGTGGAAAGGCTGCGCCAACAGCTGGAAAACGGTGCTGGTCAGGGAGGTTTCCTATCCGGTGGCGTCAGCTTCTGTGCGCTGACGCCTATGCGGGCATTGCCGTTTAAGGTGATCTGCATGATCGGTATGAATGACGGTGCCTTTCCCCGGCAACGGCCTACCCCCGGCTTTGACCTGATGGAGGGAAGCTATCGTCCGGGGGATCGCTCCCGTCGAGCAGATGACAGATATCTGTTTCTTGAAACACTGCTGTCAGCCCGCCACAGTCTCTACTTCAGTTATGTGGGGCAGGGTATTCGTGATAACAGCGCTATCCCCCCTTCGGTGCTGTTGAGTGAAGTGCTGGATTATCTCGATCAGGCATTTGTAACGAGCACGGGTGCGCTTCTCTCTGAAAAGATTGTCATCCACCACCCTCTGCAGGCATTTAACCCGCGCTATTTCAGCACTGTAGATAAACGCCTGTTTAGCTACTCCCGTCTCAATTGTGATGCGGCCAGAGCACTCCTCTCTCCAGCATCGGCGGTGAGCCGTTTTTTTGATGGCAGCCTGCCAGAGCCGGGGAGAGAGTGGCGGCAGGTGGAGTTGGATCAGCTGATCCGCTTTTTTACCAACCCAACAGGCTACCTGCTGCGGCAGCGGTTAGGTATCAGGCTTGAATCGGGGGAGGGTGAACTGGAGAGTCGCGATCCTTTTGAGTTGGGCTACCGTCAACGTAACGAGCTGTTTCAGCAGCTGGTAACGGGGCTCCGGGGTGGCGAGACAGAAGCGCGTATTTCTCGCTTGCTGCACGCTTGTGGTGAACTACCACATGGTGTCGCCGGTGAGACGCTTCTCAACTCAATGATGGAGACGGCAGGCCAATTTTCACAAAAACTCACTGAAATCGATAACGGTGCAGAAGCCATTGAAGAGCCGGTCACTATTGAACTGATCCATGGTGAGATGCTCTTGGCCGGCAGGCTCCAGCAAGTGGCTGGCCACGGCATTTTGGGCTACAGCATCAACAGGCTACCCGCGTGGCAGCTGATTCAGCTCTGGATTAACCATCTTGCGCTCAACCACGCCGCCCCTGAAGGTGTTGAGCCGGTAACCATCTGGCTCGATGGCGAGAGGATGATTCGCTTCAATCCGGTTGACAGTGCGGATGAGTTACTGGGTTCACTATTGGATCTCTATTGGCAGGGGCTCTCCTCACCACTGCACCTCTTTCCCAAAAGTTCACTCGCCTATGTCTCTGGACTACTGGATGGAAAACCGGAAGAGAGGGCGCTGAAGGAGGCCGAGAAGTGCTGGTATAGCAACTACAACTATCGGGGGGAGGGCGAAAATGCCTACTACCAACTCGCCTTTGATGATGGTGACCCGCTTGATGCCACATTCTGCAGTCTGAGTGAACGACTCTTCCAGCCTCTGCGCAGTGCCATGGAAGAGCTCTGAGATGAAGATAGAGTCGCTGGATCTCTTTAACACCCCCTTGAGAGGCATTAACCTGATTGAGGCGAGCGCCGGGACCGGCAAGACCTACACTATCAGCGCTCTCTTCCTCCGTATGGTGATTGAGCAGCCACTGCCGGTGGAGCGGATTCTTGTGGTCACCTACACCAAGGCGGCAACGGCTGAGTTGCGGGAGCGTATCCGTACGCTGCTGGTGACGATGCGTTCCGCCCTGGAGCGTGGTGGCAGCGATAACCCTCTCTGTCAGCAGCTTCTTGAGACCATCGGAAATCCCACGGATGCCCAGAAGCGGGTTAACCTTGCCATTCTCAGCTTTGACCGTGCCGCCATCTTTACCATCCACGGTTTTTGTCAGCGGGTACTCACCGATGCCGCCTTTGAGGGTGGATTGCCATTCCACACTGAGATGGTGGCGGATGACCGCGACCTGCGCCAGGAGATAGTGGATGATTTCTGGCGGCACTCTATCCAGGATCTTTCAGCGGGCCTGCTCGGCTACTTTGCACAGAAGAGGGTGACACCGGATACCCTGATTGAGACTCTGAAGGGGAATCTGGGCAAGCCCTATCTCTCTGTCCGCACGTCACCGATGCCCGATGATCTTGCCACTCTGGAGGCGGCTTGTGAACGACTGTTTCAGGAGGTGGTCGATCTATGGGTAACCTGCCAGCAAGCGGTTTCCGATTTACTCTTTGATGCGGTTAAGCAGGGGCATCTCAACAAAAACAGCTATCGGGAAGATAGACTGCCCCTCTGGTTAGAGAGCCTGAATGCTCTTCTTGGTGAAGGAGGGGGGGAGTGGTTTGAACACTTTGACCGTTTTACCCGCAGTAAACTGGTGACTGCAACAAAAAAGGGGAAGTTGACACCCGAACACCTCTTTTTCGATCTTTGCGACCAGTTGTTGGCGGCAAAACAGCACCTGTCTGAAAGCTATGAGCAGGCACGGAACGCTTGTGTCGGTCAGTTGATAGCCTATGTCGGCAGCGAACTGCGCCTGCGTAAGGCCGAGCGGCGGCTTCAGTCCTATGATGACCTACTACTCAATCTTGACGAGGCACTGGAAGGCAACCGGGGCGGAGAGCTGATCAATGTGATACGCCGCCACTACGGTGCAGCGCTCATTGACGAGTTCCAGGATACCGATCCGGTACAGTACCGGATATTCCATCGTCTCTTCGCTTTTGGTGAGCAGTCGCTGTTTCTGGTGGGCGATCCAAAACAGGCCATCTACAGCTTTCGTGGTGCCGACATATTTGCCTATTTGACGGCCCAGGGGGATGCAGAGCACCGCTATACCCTCGATACCAACTGGCGCTCATCTCCAGGGCTGATCAATGCGGTCAACACGCTCTTCAATGCTTCGCAACAGAGTTTTCTGTTCAACAATATCCCCTTTCATGATGCCTTGCCTGCACCCGATGCTCGGAACCAACTGGAAGTTGAAGGTGATAGCCCATCACCTTTCCACACCTGTTTTGTTGATGGAAAACTGACAAAAGAGGCCGCATCAGTAATTGTTTCTGAGTGGACGGCGGCGGAGATCAGTCGCTTGTTAGTTGCTGCACAGGAGGGGAGGGCGTTGCTGGGTGAGCGGCCCCTGGTCAGTGGTGATATCGCAGTGCTGGTGCGTAGCCACAAACAGGGCGCAATGGTCGCTGCTACCCTGGCGAAACGGGGCATTCATAGTGTTCAGCGCTCCCGGGCGAGTGTCTTTCACTCTGCCGCCGCACTGGAGTTGGAACTTATCCTCAGGGCGGTGGCTGAGCCTCTGCGTGAGCCACTGCTGCCTGCGGCGCTGAGCACCGGAATGATCGGTATTGAGAGTCACCAGTTGGAGGGTTTGCGGGATAATCCGTCAGCACTGGATCACTGGATTGAATCATTTCAGAACTACCATAACCTGTGGCAGCAGTTTGGCTTTATGCGCATGTTCCGCCGCTTGTTGCAGCAGCAGGGGGTGGTCAGCCGGCTGTTGCAGTGCAGTGACGGGGAGCGCCGTCTGACGGATCTGCTCCATCTCGGTGAACTGCTGCATACCACTGAGCGTAGCGACTCTCCCGGCATGGAGGGGTTGGTGAAGTGGCTCTCCCAGCGTTGCAACAGTGAAATGCCTGATGATGAGGCCCACCAATTGCGCCTGGAAAGCGATGAGGCGCTGGTACAGATTGTAACTGTTCACACCAGTAAGGGGTTGCAATACCCCGTCGTCTTTCTCCCCTTTGCATGGGAAAGCGGTGTCTACAATATAAAAACGGGAGAGAGTTATCAGTTCCACGACCCGGATGCCGATCACCAGGCGATTCTGGAACTTGGTTCTGAACGCTGGAAGCTGGATCAGCACCACGCCGACCGTGAGGCCATGGCTGAGAGCTTACGGCTGCTCTATGTTGCTCTCACCAGGGCGAAGCAGCGCTGCTATATTCACTGGGGCAAGATCAATGGTGTCGATCAATCTCCTCTTGGCTGGCTGCTCCATGGCCCAGCAGACCCGGATGCGGTCGATGCACTGCAACAGATGAAGGGTGATTTTAAATCACAGGATAGCGGCACGCTGCTGGCGCGGATTGAACAGCTGGTAGGGCAGTCTGGCGACTGCATCTCCCTTACTCAGGAGCCCCCCGTCGAAAGTGGTAGCGGCGGTGCCGATGCCGGTGGGGTACAAGCTGACCTGAAAAACAGGTCATTCTCCCGCCAGCTCAAGAGAACGCGCCAGCTAACCAGCTTCTCTTCCCTCTCTTCCAGTTATCACGAAATGAGCGAACTGCCGGATCACGATGGTACCGTCAGAGAGGATTTTTGCAGTGATGATGGGGCGAGTCGAAAAGATATCTTCCACTTCCCCCGGGGGGCATCACCTGGTAGCGCCCTACATGCCATTTTTGAGAAGCTTGAATTCAGCAGTTATAACCCAGCTGAGTTGTCGCAGCTGGTTGAAGAAAACTTGGGAAAATATGCCATTGATAGCCGCTGGTGCCCAGTGGTAGAGAAGATGGTCAGTGATGTGTTGACCAAGGAGCTGGAGCAGGGCAGCGGCTTGAAATTAGCAAACCTGACGGCCCAGCAGTGCCTGGTTGAGCTGGAGTTCTACTATCCGATCAACCAACTTAGTGCAGATGGGTTGGCGCAGCTGCTTCTGAAGCAGGGATTTGCCGATACACCGGAGATTGAGCGGGCGATAAGAGAGCTGGGGTTTTCACCGGTGCAGGGATACCTGAAGGGGTATATAGACCTGATCTTTGAGCAGGATGGGCGCTACTACCTCCTCGACTACAAATCCAACTGGTTGGGGGGGGAGAAGAGCGACTATGGTCGGCAGCAGCTCAACGAGTCGATGGCCCGTGAAGGCTATTATCTCCAGTATCTTCTCTACACACTAGCACTCCATCGCTACCTCCGTCAACGACTGCCAGATTATGATTATGAGCGGCATTTTGGTGCTGTCTTCTATCTCTTTCTACGCGGTATCGACCCTACTGATAACAGCGATTCAGGTATCTACCGGGAGAGGCCGGAGAAGCACCTTATCGAGGCGCTGGATAACTACTTTAGTGGTATGGAGGGTGTTAGTCAGTGACCGATAACAGCCGATCTCTTCTTAATAGCTTCCGGGAACAGCATCTGTTTGATGATATGGATATCCATTTTGGGTTGCTGATGCAGCGCCTCTCAGGCGAGTCATCGGTAGGGCTGGCCCTGGCGGCGGCTTTGGCCAGCAATCGTACTGCCCGGGGTGATATCTGCCTGGAGTTGGCGGAGTGGGGTGGGCGCAATCTGGGGAAAGTCAGTGAAGGCGAGAGATTCACACTACCGGATTTAGCTACCTGGGAAGCACACTTGGCCACCACTTCCGTGGTCTGTCGGCCTGGTGGCTATGCGCCACTGGTGCTGGATCACCAGGGTAAGCTCTACCTCTATCGCTACTGGGAGTATCAGCAACAGTTGGCCGACATGCTGCGGCAACGGGCTGAGAGTCCCATTAGTGATGTAGATGAAGAGGTACTGATAAATGGTCTCGCCCTACTTTTTCCTGACACTAATAATGGACAAACAGACTGGCAAAAGGTAGCTGCGGCCACTGCGGTGCTACAGCGCCTGACGGTGATCTCCGGTGGCCCTGGTACAGGTAAAACCAGTACGGTGGTGCGTATTCTGGCGCTGCTTCTACAGCAGGCCGGGGATGAAGGGCTCTCCATCGCTCTTGCGGCACCAACCGGTAAAGCTGCAGGACGACTGCAGGAGTCTATCCAGAGTGCAAAAGAGAGGTTGCCCCTGGAGAGCACGCTGACTGAAATGATTCCCTGTCGGGCAGTGACGCTTCATCGTTTGCTGGGGAGTCGTCCGGGATCGGCTTATTTCAGGTATAACAAAAACAATCAGTTACCGCTTGATCTTCTTATCATTGATGAAGCGTCAATGATTGATCTGGCACTGATGACGAAGGTGCTACAGGCTCTGCCATCAAAGGCCCGCCTTATCCTTCTGGGGGATCGGGATCAGCTTGCATCAGTTGAAGCCGGTGCTGTACTGGCAGATATATGTGGTCGCCGATCAGCATGGACGGCACCGTTCAAACAGCGCATAGAGGATATATGTGGGCAGACGCTATCCGAAAGGGAACGGTCAGACTCTCCTCTGGTGAATGCGGTTGCCTTACTGCACCACAGCTATCGCTTTGATGATGAGAGTGGCATCGGCAAGCTGGCGCAGGCGGTAAAAAAGGGTGATGGGAATAGAGCCGTTAGACTTATAAAGGAAGATTCTCTGGATGATATCTGCTTGATCGGTGGGCGTGAACAATTGATTGAGAGTGCCGTCTCAGATTATCGTGAGTTTCTACAGAAAGTCTCTGATGGAGAGGAGATGGTATCCATCTTGGCGGCATTCAATCGTATCAGGGTGTTGGCCGCCCTTCGTCATGGCCCCCTGGGTGTTGTTGAGCTCAATCACCTGATTGAGCGGGCACTGCATAAGCAAGGCCTTATTCGATCACCCGATGGTTGGTATCCAGGGAGACCCGTCCTTATTCTCAGAAACGATTACAATCTGCATCTCTATAACGGTGATGTCGGCATCTGTACTCTTACCGCAGATCATCAGCTCAGCGTCTGTTTTGCCGACAGTGAGGGTGGAGTCCGGAAGATTGCCCCAGCCAGAATTTCAGCTTGTGAGACCGCTTTTGCCATGACGGTACACAAAAGTCAGGGGTCAGAGTTTGACAAGGTGCATATTGTTCTGCCGGCTGCCGACAGCCCGTTACTCAGCCGGGAACTACTCTACACTGGGATTACCCGCACGCGACGGCAGATAGTACTTGTTGCGGATATCAAGATACTGCCGCAGGTGATCGGACGGCAGGTGAGGCGCGCATCAGGATTGAACGCTGCGCTGTGGGGCGAAAGCTAGAATTTAATCATCGAAGTTAGACTAGGCTAGCACTTTTTGTTAGTCTTCTAACTTGCCTTTCACTGGTGTAAAGATGATAATTTCCATAGATATCTTCAGGGTGCTTAGGGTAGCTAGACTTAGCCCGTAGGTAACTATTCAGCGATACTTAACTGTGTGGCTATTTTCACCAGGGGTCGGAGTCGATTGCGCCAGGATTGGTGGAAAATGCACCTTTATATGACGCAATCGACTCCGACCCCAAGCCCAGCTGAATAGTTACGCCAGTAGTACCACTGGATCAGGTCTCCAGGGAGGTGGATTGATCTCAGGATGTATGCTCACCAAAGAATCGTAGAATTCAGCGAGCGATGCGAAAGGGTAAGTTGAGGGGAGGGAGGCCTAGGTGTTAGACATTTTTTTTTGGGAACTTGAATATGCACACCATTATGGTGCTGAATGCTAAAGGCGGCAGTGGGAAAACAACCATTGCAACAACACTGGCCTGCTATTTTGCCGGGCAGGGCTACAACACCTCCTTGATGGACCACGATCCCCAACACTCCAGTGGTCACTGGCTCTCTATTCGTAACGATAACCAACCTAAAATCACCTCGATCAATGCCGTCCGGCCAAAATCTGGATTGACTCGCAGTTTTCAGCTTTATGGTGGCTGTGGTACTGATATCACCATCATGGATACGCCAGCGGGTATCACTGGTGGACAGTTGAGTGATCTATTCAATAAAGCCGACACTATCATCATTCCAATCATGGCTTCGGTGATCGACCTCCATGCTGCGCGGGGTTTTATTAGTGAGATGATGCGCATGGGCAAGCATCGACTTCATGGTAAACGGCTCGGCTTAATTGCCAACCGGGTGAGGTCGGCCGATAGCGCCTATGAGTCGATAGAGAAGCTTGCCGAAGAGACGGACATACCCGTGATCGCCTCACTTCGTGATAGCCGAAACTACACCATAGCAATGGAGTCTGGTTTGGGGATTTGTGAACAGAAGCACTATCACAACTCGAAGGACCATAAGCAGTGGGAGGCTATCTATGAGTGGCTGATGGATGTTATTCCTCCCAAGGAGTTACCCATTGAGTCAGTGGCTATTATGCCAGAGCAGGAAAAGGTAGAGCGGAGTACAAAGCAGAGTAGTTGGGATTTCAGTGAAGGAAATATGGCGATTTCCTAACTTGAATATATAAACCCATCGTAACTATTCAGCTAACCCCATTTTGGGGCTGTTTTCACCAGGGGTCGGAGTCGATTGCGACGAAAATCAGTACATTTATCGATAATCTCACCGAATCAACTCCGACCCCTAGTACCTACTGAATAGCTATGAGCATGAAGCGCTAAGTCTAATAAAATCATATAAATACGAACGTGCATTAAAGTTAAATATAATCATACTTAACAACCTCTTCTCTCCCCAAAATAAGGACTTGTCAAGCCGCTGATCAAGGGATGGTCTAATCTCCCTCGTAGGGCATGACATTATTTATGCCATCATCCTGCGTTTGCCAAACGTTTTATTACTAGCCTTATAAATATAAATTAGGGATATCCAAGGCCCCCTTGTGGTAGGGTATTTCCGCCATCGAGTTAGTATTCATCACAGCTTAAAAGCGGATGGATTTACGCAATAATCAGATGACAACATTTAAAGAATACTGGCTGCTGCACATCTGACATGCAGCAGCAGAAGAGTAATCAATACACCCACATATCTCACTTTGAAGGAGACGAAGCCAGATGATCAATCCTGTCGGAACAGATAAACTTCAGCCACTTTTTGTCTATGACACAGATAAGCATCATGATCTGATGCGCGAGGCTGAAACCTTGCCTTCTGTGGTAATCAGTTCCCAGGCTGCCGGCAACGCAGTCATGATGGGGGGTGGCTATTTTACGCCGCTGAAAGGTTTTATGACCGTTGGTGATGCCATCGGTTGTGCCGAAAACATGAAAATGTCTGACGGTAGCTTCTTTCCTGTGCCGGTACTCTGCCTGCTGGAGAGTGTCGATGACATCAAGGGTGCCAAACGTATCACCCTGCGCGATCCTAATATGGATGGCAACCCAGCTCTCGCCGTCATGGAAATCAGCGCCATCGAAGAGGTGAGTGACGACCAGATGCAGATGATGTCTGATAAGGTCTACGGTACCACTGATGCAGAGCACCCCGGTGTTGCCGCATTTAACAGCCAGGGACGCTATGCGGTTTCGGGGCCTATTCAGGTACTCAACTTTAGCTATTTTCAGGACGATTTCCCTGACACCTTCCGCACTGCGGTTGAGATCCGTAACGAGATCAAGGAGCGTGGCTGGAAAACTATCGTCTCTTTCCAGACCCGTAATCCCATGCACCGCGCCCATGAAGAGCTGTGCAAGATGGCCATGGAAGCTGTGGATGCCGACGGCGTAGTGATTCACATGCTACTGGGCAAACTGAAGCCTGGTGATATTCCTGCCCCTGTACGTGATGACGCTATCCGCAAGATGGCAGAGCTCTACTTCCCTCCCAACTCGGTCATGGTCACCGGCTACGGCTTTGATATGCTCTATGCGGGTCCTCGTGAAGCTGTTCTGCACGCCTATTTCCGTCAGAACATGGGGTCTACCCACTTCATCATCGGTCGTGATCACGCAGGTGTTGGTGACTACTACGGCGCATTCGATGCCCAGACTATCTTCGATGACGAAGTGCCAGAGGGTGCGATGGATATCCAGATATTCAAGGCCGACCACACTGCATACTCCAAGAAGCTCAATCGCGTGGTGATGATGCGTGATGCACCTGATCACGCGAAAGAGGACTTCGTGCTTCTCTCCGGTACCAAAGTACGTGAGATGCTGGGGCAGGGCATGGCACCACCCCCTGAGTTCTCTCGTCCCGAGGTGGCTGAGATTCTGATGAATTACTATAAGACACTGAGCTGAGTCTTCATCAGGGCCATAAAACAGCAAAGGTTGTTTTATGGCACACACAAAAACCCACACTCCTTAGTCGGAGTGTGGGTTTTTTATGGAGCGCTCACCAGTAGATGGCCACCGCTTCAATTATGATCAGTTCCCTTTTTGTCGTTATCGTAGCTCAAAGAGGCTCAGATCAGTTCGGAATTCTGAATTAATCAGAGACTACTTAAGTTGTAACTATTCAGCTCTCTGCACAAAAAATCTGGGATAGGTGTGGAGTGGCGCCCTCGCCGCGAGGAACGTCGCACACTCCCGGTAATATCCCATCATCCCTGGAATTTTCATGCAATCTCACTGTGTTACCCCTATTTTCAGTGGATGCCCTATAAACCCGGCTGAATAGTTACATCTGGTTTAGCCGCCAGGCGGTGCCGCTCCTCCTCTAAGGCCAGGTCTGACTGTTTTATCTCTTCGCGGGTCATAGCGGAGGCAGCGGCTTTCTGGAATCTATCGGCTTCTTTGTCCCCAGTGTCGGCAGCTAATCCAAACCAGACATAGGCTAGTGAGTAGTTCTTTTCTACCCCAACACCATAGAGATAGAGTGCCGCAAGCTTGCCATAAGCACGGATATCTCTGTTCTCAACCGCCTCATGGTACTGCTTAAATGCAATGGTATGGTTACCGCCTCTATAAGAGGCCTCAGCGGCTTCAAAATCGGCATAGAGAGGAGGGTGAAAGAGGGTGAGAAGGGGGAGTAAAAGGGCTTTTTGAAGTTGTTTCATCACGCTACAGCTGCTGGTTAGGATATGAAGCATTATCTTAAACCAAATGTAAGCGGCAATAAATGGGCTAGATCAAATGCATTTGGCGAAGTTGAATCGACCCAGAACTTTTGTAGCAGGTCATGAACGGTTGCCTTGCGCTAACCGGCTGCGGTCTTCGCCTTGATACTGAGCACAACGCAATTCAGCTAGAATCCAGCGGTGCCCTGATGGCTAAAGCGGCGGGGGTGCATATACTCCCCCGCACTTTTTCACAGTTTATTTAGAGAAGCTTGAGCATCTTTAATAGCAGCTGTTAGGTAGTCTTTGTATTCAGTGACATTATTATAGCCGATAATCGGCGGCGTCAGCTGATTGCCTCTATAGTCAAGCATTACTACGGTAGGCGTAGCGTATATCTTGTAGCGATCGACAAAAATTCTGCTGCGAACACGATCACCATCAAAATCGACGACCTTGCCGCCACTGCTGATATTAAACTCATTGATATGGACCTGTTTATTAAGCGTGCCACCATCAATAAGGGGCTTAAGAAGGTCACTCTTTAGTCGGTCGCAATAGGGGCAGCCGTCAGAACTGAAGACAACCATTACCGGGAGATGCTTGGTGTTCGCATTAGTCGCTTCGGCTTCCCAGTCTGTAGCATTTTCTATTTCAAACTCAGAAGCTACAGAAATCTGGGCAGAGGAGATAAGGATGAGTATGGCAACTAGGGTCAAGTACTGCTTCATTGATCTAGACCTTATAACGCTTAAGAATATAATAATTTTATAATATAGGTCGATAAATAGCAAGGGTGTTTTAGTATTAAGTCCAATTTAAAGATCTTATTATGATATTAAGTCAGGTAATCGGTCATTATTATGAAATATCAATTTACACTCCTATCCAGTGAGACAAAGTTCCATGGATTTCTGAAGCTCAATCGTTATCAGCTCACACATAATCTCTTTGCCGGTGGTGAGAGCCAGGTACTGACTCGTGAACGTGTCGAGAGCAATCAGGCGGCCAGTGTGCTCCTTTATGATCCGCAGATGGATGCGGTAGTGATGGTCGAACAGTTCAGAATCGGTGCCATCGAGCGACCGGAAGGTGCATGGCTGCTGGAAGTGATCGGAGGAATCATAGAAGGAGAGACCGCACCAGAAGAGGTAGCCAGGCGTGAGGCCATGGAGGAGGCGGGGTGTCGGATTATCGAAATCGTCGGTATCTGTGAATTTATGGTCAGCCCTGGTACATCCACAGAGCGTATACACCTCTTCTGTGGTCGCGTCGATGCATCAAAGGCAGGGGGCATACATGGCCTGGACGAAGAGGGAGAGGATATTCGAGTAGATGTACTTTCATCTGACGAGTTGATCGGGGAACTCTATGGTGGCCGGGTCAACTCCACCAGCTCTATCATTGCTGTTCAGTGGTTAATGGGGAATAGAGAGAGACTTCAGGAGCTGTGGCTTTGATAATCCGCTTGAAAATGACTCTACATTCTACAGGGATATTTTTACCCAGGTCGGTTTTTTTCAGATCCCAGGTTGCGAATAAAACGTAGATACTGACAACCTTACTCACCCTTATCGAGATGAACATCCATCTGCGGATAAGGAATAGATATGCCACTCTCATCAAAGGCTATTTTGATCCTCTCATTAAGATCGAAGTTGACGGCCCAGTAGTCTCCGGTTTTGACCCAGGGGCGGACGTTGAAGTTAACGCTGCTCTCGGCCAGTTCGGCTACCGCTACCAGAGGAGCGGGATCTTTTAGTATCCGCTCATCTGCGGCCAAAATATTCACCATAATCTCTTTGGCCTTTTTGATATCGTCGTTGTAACCGATGCCGAAGACCATATCGATACGGCGAGTCTCTCTCGCTGAGTAGTTGGTTATGGTGCCGGAGTAGATGGCACCATTGGGGACTATGACTTCACGGTTATCTCCGGTGCGCATGACGGTACTGAAGATGCTGATGGTCTCAACCACGCCAGAGGTTCCTCCCGCTTCAACAAAGTCACCGCTCTTGAATGGACGGAAGATAATGAGCATTACACCGGCGGCAAAGTTCTGTAGAGAGTTTTGAAGTGCCAAGCCGATGGCCAGACCTGCGGCACCAAGCAGAGCGATAAGGGAGGTGGTGTCCACCCCTAGCTGATTCAGTGCGGCGATTACAATAAACAGCAGCAACACGGCATTGCCGATAGCGAGGATGAAGTCGATCAGCATCTCATCCATGGATGAGCGGGTAAGCAGCTTACGTACAAGTTTCAGCACCCCCTTGGCCAGCCAGCGGCCAACAATGAAGATTGCCAGAGCAAGTAGGATATTGATCAACCAGGGTATGAGATAGGTTGAAATCAGTTGGTTGATATCAAGGGACTCAATCATTGTAAAACTCCATCATCTGTTCTTCAGCTGATTGTAACTTCTCAAAAAATCCGTGCCATAAGGCGTGCAGTAACACCTTTTCAGGACACGCGGTGAATAGATCCCTGTACGCTCATTGCTCTATCTCCATTCGGTAGTGAATAATTCCTGCATCCATGAATTGCGGGCCGACAATGTGAAATCCATGGCGTTGATAGAATTTGACTGCGGTGACCTGGGCGTTGAGAAAAAGAGGATACCCCTCCGCTTGTGATGGCGACACCATAAGGCGGGTGAGAATGGCACTTCCCACACCCCGGTTGCGCCAGCCGTATAACACCGCCATTCGCCCGATCTGTCCATTGGGTAGGCGCCTGCCGGTTCCTATCGGGTGATTCTGGCTGTCAAGTACCAGAATATGGATCGCATCCTGGTCAAGGCCGTCCCACTCCAGCTCTTTTGGTACATGCTGCTCATCAATAAAAACCCGTTTCCGTATTTCTAATAGCGCTTGATGATCCCTATCCCAAGATGCCTGACGTAGTGAAAAATGGTTGTTACTCATCGGGAAAAATAAGATGCCCATGGTTGTAGAGACGGGCCATCAACTGCAAGCACTCATCCTGCTTAAGCCAGCTACTCAGTTCAGTATAGCGGACTCTTTTTTCCTCAGTAAGCAGTTGCAGAAACCCCGCCTGCTTCTTGTCAAGGGGGTACTCTGTGCCATTGACATAGAGGTAGTCGAAATTTCCATCTCCAGTGATAAAGGCAAACCTGGACCAGCCATTATGGATAATCTCCCCCTGAATCTTTACCTCAATATGAAAGTCATCGGCCTGGAGGGGAGGCTCTTGCGGTTCCACCTGGAGGTGGCTCTTAGGTTCGGTGATAAAACGCCCGAACCAGCGCTGCTGCTGTTGGGTTTTTTGTGCGGTGAAGCTTTGAAGTAGATCACCTATTCTGGTCAGAGCCTGGGGGACTATCTCCGCTTTAGCCTTTTGCCGTTGAAGTGAACCATCACGATAGCGCCCAGGCGGCACCTGCTGTATCAGGTCATCAAACCAGGCAGCAGCGATCTCCTGGTGGCTGGGGGTGCGAAAGCCGACAGAGCAGGTCATACAGCCATCACCTTCAGCTACTCCCCAGTGGGGGATATTAGGGGGCAGATAGAGGACGTCACCCGGCTTCATCAACCACTCATTATCGGGCGTTATCTCCGGCAGTATACGGAGATCCAGCCCTGGAATATGGTTGCTCTCCTCACCCGGTTGGGAGTCAACCAGCCAGCGTCGCTCTCCCTCCACTTGAATGAGAAAGACATCGTAATCATCAATGTGGGGGCCAACAGAGCCCTGATCCACTGCATAACTGATCATAATGTCATCCAGACGCCAATCAGGGATAAAGCGGAACGGCTCCAGTAAATCAGCCATCTCTTCTATGTGTTTATCTACATCTTGTACCAGAAGGGTCCAGTGGCTTTCAGGGAGTGCGGCAAAATCCTCTTCGCTGAAGGGGCCTGAGCGCCCCTCCCAGGGCTTGTTCCCCCCCTTCTCCAGTACAATACGGGACTCGATCTCCTCTTCACAGGCCAGCCCCGCCAACTCCTCGGCACTCAATGGACAGTGGTATTCGGCAAGCCCACCTGGCATGAGAAGGGGGCGCTGTTGCCAGAAGCGGCTTAGAAAAGTGTCGGTTGTTAATCCATTGGGAAATTTCAATTGCATCATCGCTGCGCTGTTCGCTTTTTAGCTAGTGAGGTTTTACAAGATTATACAATTGCCTTCTTAACGACCAGGATATACTCAAATCTGAGTAATTTAAGGCGTAAAATGAAATAAATTCCCCATTCTATCTTGCTATCGCGGCTATACTTTACAAAATGAAGATAAGTCACATACGATATAGAATCACTTATCCTACAGTTAACATAAAATGACTGGATATTAAAATTGTGCTGTGACAAGCTTTGCGGTACAAAGCTGATGAGCCATCGTCATACTTGTTGCTGTATGGGGAAGTGGAGATGGTATTCTCTGCGGGTTATGGATGCTGTAAACAATTAAAGTGAGGAAAAAAATGAAACAGAAAAAGATTGCGACACTGCTCGCTCCACTTGGGCTGGTAGCGGGTATGCTATTTACCACCACCGGTTTAACTGCCGATGGCAACACATATGCACAGGAAAAGGGTTCCAGTGTTGTCAAAAGTGGCTACGGTGAGTGTTGGCAGGCAACGGGTGGTGCCCAGCTGAGGCTACCTGAGTGTGGAGATGTTATCGATTCCGATGGCGATGGCGTTTATGATAATAAAGATCAGTGCCCTGGAACACCCAAAGGTGTCGCTGTAGATGCTGTGGGTTGTCCTCTCGACAGTGATGGCGACGGTGTATTGGACTATAAAGACAAGTGCCCTGGAACACGCAGTGGTGCAAAGGTCGATGCCAACGGTTGTGAGATCGTTGCGGCCAAACCTGCACCTGTGGCGAACGTCGTTCTTAATGACGTACTGCTGTTTGATTTTGACAGTGCTGTACTCAAGGAGGGTGGCACCGGCGCCGTTGATCGTGCTTATGCCAAATTCGAGGGTAACTCAAATGTAGCGCGAGTGATTGTTACCGGTCACACCGATAGCATGGGTTCTGATGAGTACAATCAGGTGCTGTCGGAAGAGCGAGCAAAAGCGGTTCTTACCTACTTGGTTAACAAGGGTGCCCCTGGAGATATGCTTGAAGCCAGAGGTATGGGTGAGTCCCAGCCAGCTATGAGCAACGATACCGAGCAGATGCGTCAGTTCAACCGCCGTGTTGAGTTTAAGGCTGTAATGAAATAAGCCTTATTGGCTGGGGCGGGTGACCTCCCCAAGAAAAAAGCCACCCTTGCTTAGCAAGGGTGGCTTTTTTATTATCACTCTTGAGAAAGTGCCCCTACCGGTGAATGCGATCTCAGATATTTTTCGCCTGCTCTATGGCGTTACCGATATAGCTGGCAGGCGTCAGCTTACTCAACTCCTCTTTTGCAGCTTCCGGCATATCCAGTCCAGCCACAAACGCCCTTAGCTCCTCAGGGCCGATACGCTGTCCTCGTGTTAGCTCCTTAAGCTTCTCATAGGGCTTCTCAATGCCGTAACGGCGCATCACCGTCTGAATCGGTTCAGCCAGCACCTCCCAGTTATCGTCAAGGTCGGCGGCGAGTCGTTCGCTATTCGCTTCCAGTTTGCTGATACCGCGCATTACCGACTGCAGGGCAATGCTGGTGTAGGCAAAACCAACGCCCATATTACGCAGTACAGTGGAGTCGGTGAGGTCACGTTGCCAACGAGACAGGGGGAGTTTCAGTGCCAGGTGATCAAATAGTGCATTGGCGATACCCAGATTACCCTCACCATTCTCAAAATCGATCGGGTTTACCTTGTGGGGCATGGTCGATGAACCGACCTCACCTGCAATGGTCCTCTGTTTGAAATAGCCAATGGAGATGTAACTCCAGATATCGCGGCAGAAATCGATAACGATATTGTTAAAGCGGGAAACTGCATCAAACAGCTCCGCCATATAGTCATGGGGCTCAATCTGAATGGTGTAGGGGTTCCACGTCAGACCAAGGGATTCAATAAACTCTTTGGCAAAAGTGGGCCAGTCGAAATCAGGATAGGCTGAAAGATGAGCGTTGTAGTTACCTACGGCGCCATTTATCTTACCCATCATGGCAACTCCCGCCGCCTGATCGCGCTGACGTTGTAGTCGGTAAACCACGTTCGCCATCTCCTTGCCGAGGGTGGTGGGGGAGGCGGGTTGACCATGAGTGCGTGAGAGCATCGGTTTATCGGCATGCTCGTGTGCCAGATGACGGATTACCTTGATCAGCTCATCCATCTGCGGGATCAGCATCTGGCCGCGTCCCTCTCTGAGCATTAGTGCATGGGAGAGGTTGTTAATATCTTCGGATGTACAGGCAAAATGGATAAACTCACTGACTGCTTCTAACTCCTGATTACCAGAAATCTTCTCCTTAAGAAAATACTCAACAGCCTTTACATCGTGGTTGGTGGTTCGCTCAATATTCTTTACCCGCTGGGCATCTTCGGTGGAAAAATTTTCCACAATACCATTGAGAACCTTATTGGCGTGCTCGCTTAAGGGGGGAACTTCCATAATTCCCTCATGAGCAGCAAGGGCCTGAAGCCAACGTACCTCCACCAGAACACGGTGCCTGATCAAGCCATATTCACTGAAGATAGAGCGTAAATCAGCTGTTTTGCCGCCGTAACGACCATCGACAGGAGAAACTGCGGTAAGAGTAGAGAGTTCCATGAGCGTCCTAAATAATTAAAAGTTCAAATCAGGCCAATTATATCACCCTCATAAATCATCCAGGGTCTTCATTGCTGATTTTTTTGAATAGTGCGTGCTGCACCACAATGAATCTGCTAGGTTTATCTATACAACAGAGGATGGTAACTATTCAGCGGGTGCTGGTAAAAATGGTCTCGTAACAGGGGTCACTGAATAGTTACCAGAGGATGATCACGGTTTGTCTCCATTTATTCATAATTCGGAGGGTTTTTCAGTGCTTGAGAACTATAGACAACATGTTGAAGAGCGTGCGGCTGAAGGCATTCCCCCTCTACCGCTCAACCCCGATCAGGTAGCAGATCTTGTTGAGTTGCTGAAACACCCTCCGCTGGACGATGGATTATTTCTGCTTGATCTGATCAGCCACCGGGTGCCTGCCGGTGTTGACCAGTCAGCCTATGTGAAGGCCGCTTTTCTTGCTGCCCTGGTCACTGGGGAGAGTCGGTCACCGCTGATTAATCCAGAGCAGGCGGTTGAGCTTCTGGGCACCATGCTTGGGGGTTACAACATCATTCCACTGATTAATCTACTGGATAACGATCTATTGGCTCCGACAGCAGTCAAGGCACTCTCTCACACCTTACTGATGTTCGATGCATTTCACGATGTAAAAGAGAAAGCTGATGCAGGAAACCACTACGCATCAACGGTAGTTAACTCCTGGGCTGCCGGTGAGTGGTTTACCCAGCGTAAGGGGCTTGCCGACAGGATTACGGTTACCGTTTTCAAAGTCCCTGGAGAGACTAATACGGATGATCTTTCACCTGCCCCCGATGCCTGGTCACGGCCGGATATTCCCCTTCACGCCAAGGCGATGTTGAAAAACTCACGCCCAGGCCTCGATGAAAACCCCTTGGGCCTGATTGAACAACTGAAGAAGAGAGGTCATCCACTGGCCTATGTTGGAGATGTGGTCGGAACCGGCTCATCGAGAAAATCGGCGACTAACTCGGTACTCTGGCATATGGGTGAGGATATTCCGTACCTCCCCAACAAGCGGGCAGGAGGCTACTGCCTGGGTGGAAAGATTGCACCGATCTTCTTCAACACGATGGAGGATGCCGGGGCCCTGCCTATAGAGTGTGATGTCAGTAGCATGAAGATGGGAGATCTGATCGATATCTATCCATTTGAGGGCGTTATCAGAAACCATAAGAGTGGAGATGAGATCTGCCGTTTTGAGCTAAAGACCCCAGTGATACCGGATGAGGTACAGGCCGGGGGGAGAATCCCCCTGATCATCGGCAGGGGTCTTACAGACCACGCCCGCGAGGCTCTTGGAATGGAGCCGTCAGTTCTATTCCAACGGCCGGTGGCAGTCAAAGAGAGTGTGAAGGGCTATACCCTGGCCCAGAAGATGGTGGGGCGAGCCTGCGGTGTTGTCGGTATCCGTCCCGGCACCTACTGTGAGCCGAAGATGACCACTGTGGGTTCACAGGATACCACCGGACCTATGACCCGTGATGAACTCAAAGATCTTGCCTGCCTCGGCTTCTCTGCCGATCTGGTGATGCAGTCGTTTTGCCATACCGCCGCCTACCCCAAACCAGTGGATATCAATACTCACCACACTCTACCGGACTTTATCTCTTCACGGGGCGGTGTCTCCCTGAAGCCAGGTGATGGCATTATCCACTCCTGGCTCAACCGTATGCTGTTGCCTGACACAGTTGGCACCGGCGGTGATTCACATACTCGTTTTCCAATTGGGATCAGTTTTCCAGCAGGTTCTGGACTGGTAGCCTTTGCTGCGGCTACCGGCGTGATTCCGCTGGATATGCCTGAGTCGGTATTGGTTCGTTTCAGGGGGGAGATGCAACCGGGAGTGACGCTGCGTGATCTGGTTAATGCCATCCCTTATCAAGCTATCAAGGATGGTCAGTTGACGGTGGCGAAAGCGGGTAAAAAGAATATCTTCTCCGGTCGTATCGTCGAGATAGAGGGGCTGCCTGATCTCAAAGTGGAGCAAGCATTTGAACTCTCTGACGCCTCTGCCGAACGCTCAGCTGCAGGCTGTACGGTGAAGTTGAACAAGGAGCCGATTATTGAGTACCTCAACTCAAATATCGCCCTGCTCAAGTGGATGACGGAGAGAGGGTATAGTGATTCCCGCACCCTGGGGCGGCGAATTGTGTCTATGGAGAGTTGGTTAGAGACACCGGACCTTCTGTCAGCTGACCCGGATGCTGAGTATGCTGCTGTTATCGAGATCGATCTGGCGCAGATCGATCAGCCGCTTCTAGCCTGTCCGAATGACCCCGATGACGTTAAATTACTATCGGATGTGGCAGGCAACAAAATAGATGAGGTGTTTATCGGCTCCTGCATGACCAATATCGGTCACTACCGTGCTGCTGGAAAAGTGCTTGAGAAAACATCCAGTATTCCAACCAGGCTCTGGATCTGTCCACCCACAAGGATGGATGAGAAACAGCTGGTGGAGGAGGGGTATTACAGTATCTTTGGCAGGGCGGGTGCCCGTACTGAGATGCCCGGCTGTTCGCTCTGTATGGGGAATCAGGCACGGGTGGCTGACAATGCCGTGGTGATGTCCACCTCCACCCGTAACTTCCCCAACCGCCTGGGTAGAGGTGCAGATGTCTACCTCGGCTCGGCTGAACTGGCCGCTGTCTGCTCAATACTCGGTAGAATTCCTACCCTGGATGAGTATCTGGGGTATATGGAGGAGATTAATACCCTGTCGGATGATATCTACCGTTATCTCAATTTTGATCAGATTGCTGAGTATCAGACAACTACTTTGGCGAATATTCCTGTAGTGATTGAAGGCTGATTTTGCTCTCATTCCCACAGAGGGCCGCAGGAACTAAGGGGGTAAATCGGATAAACTGAAATCAGAGGTTGTGTGACTCTACAGGTGCCGCTTCAGTACTGTTCGTCTCGGTTGCATTATCATAGACCTCCCTGGATTTATCCACGATGTCGCCTCCTACCTCGCTGGCTTTATCAACAGCCGCCCCTCCCATCTCCTTGCCGCCCTCATAAGTTTTACCGGCCACCTCTTTGGTTTTATCCCAGGCTGACTGGCTCTTATCCGCTACAGCGGAGCCCGCATCGCTGGCATTCTCTTTGGCAGACTGGTAGAGAGACTTGGATTGATCGACAGCTTGTCCGGTCACCGCCTTTGTCTTCTTCCACACTTTGCTGCCCAGTGTCTTGGCGGATTCTACTATTCCGGGTTCATTTCCGCTGCTCTCCTCGGCAAAACAGTTGACTGAGAAGAGGAGGGTGAAAATGAGTATGGAAATAGGTTTTATCATCGTTTGCTCCAGGTAATAACTGATTTTTACTATTCAGCTGGTGCTTGGGGTCGGAGTCGATTGCGCCGTAAAAAGGTGTATTTCCCACCCGTCTTGACGCAATCGACTCCGACCCCTGGTGAAAACAGCCCCCAAAATAGGTATAGCTGAATAGTTACAACTGATTTTTACTTTAGCATGTAACGGTTGGCCGGAATGTGCGACTGATAACACCCTTAGCTATTTGCCAGGATCTCTTCAATTTCCCGCTGTAGGCGCTTTCGCCCCAATAGAATCTGCAGACGGCCACCACCGCATTGACGCCACAGCATGGCGGAGCGGATGCCAGCAAGCAGCAGGGCTCGGATGCGATTTATATTCTCCTGATTCTGTAGATGCAGCGGCTCTCCCTCAATCATCACCTTGGGTTTGAGTGTGCTGATGGTATTAACGTAGATATCCGCTAATTGGGCAATAATATTGCTGTGCAGTTGATTGTAATGCTCTAAGCGTCCAGTGGCTTGTTCTATGCCCTGTGAGATCATTTCAGCCATCCCCTCGTTTTTTGAGAGCTTTCTTTCAAGGTGCAGCAGGGTGATAACATAACGAGTTACCTCAACCTCTCTCTTCTGGTCGTTTTTGAGCTGATTAAGCAGTGTGTTAAGTCCGGTGCTGATGCCGGAAATGTCACCATAAACCCCCTCTACCGACTCAGCACTGACCTGAAAAAGGCTGTGTATGCTTGTCTCCATAGCGCTGCTCTCAGCAATGCCATGACGTGCAATCTGGGAGGCGAGTTTTGCTGCCTGGAAAACGCCTGCAATGGCAATGGCTCTGTCTCTCTCTGTTTTCATATCTTCATCAGGTGTTAGTTTGGTTGGTATGTGTATGAGTGAAGGTACTATCAATAACACCTCCACCAAGGCACTCATTGTTAAGATAAAAGACGATCGACTGTCCTGGGGTAACGGCGCGCTGGGGATCCTCAAACTTGACCTGGCAGCTATCACCATCAAGCGTGCTGATTTCACACTGCTGCAGCGGCTGACGATGACGAATTCGCGCCATACAGCGTAATGGTGCTGCGGGTGCCTGAGCGGATACCCAGTGAAGCTGGGATGCCATCAGGCCAATTTTCATCAGCAGTGGATGCTGGTGGCCCTGTGCCACTATAAGCCGGTTCTGCTGAAGATCTTTCTCTACAACAAACCAGGGTTCGGCATCCGCATCAACCCGTCCACCGATACCAAGCCCTTTTCGCTGCCCCAGGGTGTAGTACATCAATCCCTGATGCTCTCCCACCGGTGCTCCATCCGGGGTTACCATGGGGCCGGGGTTGGCAGGAAGATAACGGCTGAGGAAATCACGGAATTTACGTTCACCGATAAAGCAGATACCGGTACTGTCTTTCTTCTTATGGTTTGGAAATCCTGCGCTCTCCGCCAGCTGTCGCACCTCACTCTTGATCAAGTCGCCAAGGGGAAATCGGCTGAGGCCCAGCTGTTGCTGGCCCAACATATAGAGAAAGTAGGTCTGATCCTTATTCTCATCCTCAGCCCTGAGTAGGTGAACCCCATCAGCATCATGGTGTGTACGGGCGTAATGGCCGGTAGCTATACCGTCTGCACCAATATCCAGTGCATGGTCGAGGAACGCCTTGAACTTGATCTCCCGATTACAGAGAACATCTGGATTGGGTGTGCGACCGGCGCGGTACTCATCGAGAAAGTAGCTAAACACATTGTCCCAGTATTCGGTGGAGAAGTTGATGGTGTGCAGGGGGATGCCGAGTTGTGATGTCACCGCTTCTGCATCGGCAAGATCCTCAGACGCTGAACAGTACTCTGCCGTGTCATCCTCCTCCCAGTTCTTCATGAACAGACCTTCGACCTCAAAACCCTGCTGCTGCAGGAGGAGGGCGGCTACGGAGGAGTCGACACCGCCAGAGAGGCCGACAATGATTTTCTCTTTTCCAGACATGGGGTGATTCTACCCGAATTGGCTAAGGAATTAGCTGGGAAAATAGCTTAAATTATACTGACCATGCACGATAACAGCGGGCTAATTGGGTCGCTGATTTCGTGATATGGGCTTGCAGGAACGCTTCTTTGTTATTCGCGCCGTCTTCTCCGCTGCTGTGGTGCTTCTGCATATCGCCACTCCCCTGGCTGGAGATTGCCAAGAGACCAGTTTCCTATAGCTGCACGTACCAGCCGTAGTGTTGGGTGTCCCACAGCCGCTGTCATCCGCCTGACTTGACGATTGCGCCCCTCCCTAATCTTTATCTCCATCCACTGGGTTGGGATACTGGCACGGAAACGTACCGGTGGATCTCTTGACCACAAGTCAGGTTGATCCATCAATCTTGCCTGAGCAGGCAGGGTGGGACCATCTTTGAGTTTCAATCCGTTGCGCAACTGCTCCAGATCTCCCTCATCCGGGATACCGTCGACCTGAACCCAGTAGCTTTTCCAGGTTCTGAAGCGGGGATTGGCTAATTGATGTTGCAACTTGCCATCATCTGTCAGCAGCAATAGCCCTTCACTATCCCGATCCAATCGCCCTGCAGGATAGACGCCACTCAGTTTTACGAAATCAGCTAAGGTTTGCCGCTGCTCCCGGTCGGTGAACTGGCTGAGCACATCGTAGGGTTTATTGAGTAGGATAAGGCGTGACATAGTGCTCTTAAACTCTTCCGTCTGGATTATAAATCATACAATAGACTGAATTATACGCTCAGTGACAGTGCAACGGCACTTTATCAGTATCAGGCTGGAGACTGTAACTTCTCAAAAAGTCCGTACCATAGAGGTGTGCAGTAACACCTTTTCAGGAGATACGGTGAATAGATCCCTCTACGTTCACAGCAGCATCCCTGCAGCTGTACGTCCTGAAAAGATGTCACTACACCAACCTGAAGATTATCCATCTGAACTGGGTTATTGAGACATTACTGGAGACTTTGCTAGATCACTGGTATGCAGGCAAAAAAGAGCCGCCTGATCACAGGCGGCTCGGCAGTGGCGTCAAGGTTAAGAGATTTTAGTCGACAACAACCCGATTTCGACCGCTGTTTTTGGCTCGATATAGTGCCTTGTCCAGCCGTTCGAAGAAGGTGTCGCCATCCTCTTCACTTCTTAACATGGTAACGCCAAGGCTGACAGTCAGCTTTAGCTCTTTCCCTGGTACCGGGTCGAGCTGTGAAACATTGCTGCGAATCCTCTCTGCAAGGAGTTCTGCACCCTCTGTGTCGGTATCGGTAAGGGCAATTACAAACTCCTCGCCGCCATAGCGGAACACCATATCGCTTTCACGAATGGTCTCTTCGGTACACTCAGCTATCGCTCGCAAGGCTTGATCACCATAGAGGTGACCGTGAGTGTCGTTAACGTCTTTAAAATGATCAATATCGAGAATGATGCAGGAGAAGGGGGACTGGTGGCGATGAGCCAGGCCAATTTCACGCTTGATGGCCCCGTTCATGGCCGCACGATTTTTTACTCCCGTCAGTGGGTCGGTGCTGGCGGAATCAACCGCGCGTTGATAGAGGAGCGCATTACGCAGTGGGTAGAGCAAACCTGCAATCAAACCCTCAATATGCTCCAGCTCCTCCTCTTCGAAAGGGTGGTCTCGGGAAAACTTAAGGTTTCCCAGGTGTTCGTCAATTACCACCAGTTGGTAGGCACAGCTGTGCAAGGCCTGTTTGCCAATATTGACATCGAGACGCAAACCGGGAAATTGGTAATTGAGTCCATCGTAGGGTACGAACCGTCCGATCTCTTTTGCAAAGATCGCCAGCAGTTCATGAGTCTCCAGAGTCGTCTGGAGCACCCCTGTGAGCTCAAGAACACGGGAGGCAAATCGGTTTTTTGTCTCTTCATTGAGTGCCGGGTGGGCTGGGTGTGTAATCACCGAATCTATATTGCCGGCAGAGCTTTGATTCTGAGTGGTCATAGTCAGCGCTTCCAAGTAATTATACCGCTGACCTAGTAAATGCAACACCCATGCCAATATATAAATACCTACACTAATCAATAAAGTAGGTATTTCTTGATTTATGGTGACGGAAAAATGACGGTGATTCTCAGCCAAAAGCGGCTAGCTATTGCCGCTGCCGCTGCCTTTGCTGAGGGCAAGGCAGCTTTTGGTCCCTGGGGGTGAGTGCTTGGGGCGGGGTGATTGTGGGAAAAAATCTATCTGTTTTCCTGCTGCCTGGGGCCGGAGCCGATTGCCCACATGAATGTGGGTAAGGAGCGTGAGCTGGGAGCGGAAGCGTTGCGATGAAAATCCGACCGTTTTTCCATGGCCTTAGCGCAATCGACTCCGGCCCCCTGCTCATGTACTGGTCATGAGGGGGCAGGATGGGCGAGTCCAATCTGTTGCAGTATCTCCAGGGGATGGCTGATCTCGCTATCCGCCCCCCATTGCTCAGGATGATCGCCTTCATCAAGGTAACCGAACAGCGCGGTCATTGTGGCGGTGCCTGCACGGCGCCCCGCTTCAATATCACGCTCGGCATCTCCTACATAAAGGCACTCATGCGGTTTACGCCCAGCCAGCTTGCAGGCGTGAAGAATCGGTTCTGGATGGGGTTTGCTGTTGCCGGTGGTGTTGCCGCTGACAATACAGGCGGCTCTATCGGCAAGCCCCATCTCCTCCATCAGCGGGTCGGTAAGCCAGTCGGGCTTGTTGGTGACTATACCCCAGGGCAGTTGTTGCGACTCCAACTGCGCTAATACTTGCGCCATTCCTGGAAATAGCCGCGTCTCCCGGCTGATATTCTTTATGTATATATCGAGCAGATCTTGCCGATACGCCTCAAAGTGAGAGTGCTCCTGTTCAATGCCAAATCCTGCACGTATCAGGGCAATACCACCATGGGAGACATGGGGGCGTATTGTCTCAAAGGGGAGCTCCTGGTGGCCATATTTTTGCAGAGTGCAGTTGAGGGCATAGGCGAGATCTGGCGCGGTATCGGCAAAGGTGCCGTCCAGGTCAAACAGCACCAGACGGATGACTCTGCCGTTGAAGCTAGCCGTTTCAGGCATCTTTGCTACAGCTCACCATATAGTTGACATCGACATCGCTGGGGTCCAGCCGGTATTTGGCCGTGAGAGGGTTGTAGACTAGCCCCTTCATATCGTTACTCTGGAGACCGGCGGCGCGGATCCAGCTATCCAGCTCAGAGGGGCGAATAAACTTTGAGTAGTCGTGGGTCCCTTTCGGCAGAAGCCGCAGAAGATACTCGGCACCGATGATGGCGAAGAGGTAAGACTTAGGATTCCGGTTGAGGGTGGAGAAGAAGATGTTGCCACCCGGCTTGCACAGGCGGCTGCAGGCTTCGACGATGGAGGAGGGGTCGGGTACATGCTCCAGCATCTCCATACAGGTGACCACATCGAAGGATTCAGGCTGCTCATCGGCTAGCTGCTCGACGGGTATCTTTTTATAGTCGGCCTCAAGGCCGGATTCCAACAGGTGCAGTCGGGCTACCTGCAGGGGGGCTTCACCCATATCGATACCGGTTACATCAGCACCGGATGCTGCCATACTTTCGGAGAGGATGCCCCCTCCACAGCCGACATCCAGCACACGCTTACCCTTTAGTCCGGCAATGCTGTCGATATATTGCAGGCGTAGCGGATTGATCTCGTGCAGTGGCTTAAACTCACTGTGCGGATCCCACCAGCGGGCGGCCAGCTCCTCAAACTTGCTGATTTCCGCCTGATCTACATTGAGGGTCTTTTCACTCATGCCGCTGCCGTTCCGAAATGATTAAAGGCGATGATTATACCTGAGTAAAGAGGGTAGGGTAGGGGATTACTCAACCGCTTCCCGGGTGATATCGTCCAATAACTTGGTGAGATCTGCCGATACCGAGGTAGCTTCACCCATCATTGAATAGATCCCTGTACGCTCACAGCAGCATCCCTGCTGCTGTACGTCCTAAAAAAGTGTCACTGCACCCACCTGAAAGTTATCCATCTGCATGGGGTTATTGAGACGTTTGAGGACCTCTTGATTTCCAGTATCAAGTCACCGCATGAGGCTGAAATCAATGCTCCCTGATTTTCTCAAACCACTCCTGGGTTCGTGCTGCAATTTCACGACTGTCCAGGGTGGTGAGTTCACCCTTGCTGACCAGCTGCTTACCCGCGACCCAAACATCCGAGACTTTGTCGCGACCGGTGGCATAAACCAGCTGTGATACCGGATGATAGATAGGCTGGGTTTCCAGGCTACCCAGATCGACGGCGGTGATATCGGCCGCTTTGCCCGGTTCCAGGGAGCCGGTCTCATCGGCAATCCCAAGAGCAATAGCGCCATTGAGGGTGGCCATGCGCAGTGCGGTCGCGGCGGGTATGGCGGCGGCGTCATTCGCCACGCCTTTGGCAAGGAGGGCGGCGGTGTGCATCTCGCTAAACATATCCAGGTCATTGTTGCTGGCGGCACCGTCGGTGCCAATGGCGACGTTAACCCCCGCCTTATGCAGTTCGGCCACTGGGCAGAAACCGGAGGCAAGTTTCAAGTTTGATTCAGGGCAGTGAACAACACTGGCACCGCTCTCGGCAAACAGTGCGATCTCATCTCTCTCCAGATGGGTCATATGGACCGCTATCAGGGAGGGGGAGAGTAGCCCCAGCTCATGGAGCCGCTGCATCGGCCGATTACCGTGCTGCTCCAGCCCCTGAAGTATCTCGTCTTTAGTCTCATGGAGGTGGATATGGACCTGCACAGAAGGCTCCAGTTCGTCTGCCATGGTACGTACCCGCTCTAATGGGGCATCGGAGACGGAGTAGGGGGCGTGGGGTGCGAAGGCGGTTGTAATGAGGCTGTCATTGCGAAACTTGTCGTGGACTTCCAGCCCACGGCTGATGTACTCATCGGCATCAGCGGCCCAAGCGGAGGGGAAGTCGATAAGAATCATGCCGATGACTGCCCTCATGCCTGCGGTAGCGCTGACCATGCCTGCGACATCGGGGAAGAAGTACATATCATTAAAGCAGGTTGTGCCACCGCGCAGCATCTCCGCCACTGCCAGACGCGTGCCGTCGGCAACAAACTCTTCACTTACCCAGCGCCCTTCAGCAGGCCAGATATGGTCATTGAGCCAAGTCATTAGGGGCAGATCATCCGCCAATCCACGCAATAGGCTCATCGCTGCATGGGTATGGGCGTTAATCAACCCGGGAATCAGGGCGTGTTGTGTCAGTTCGTGAACCGTCTCGGCACTGTATTTCTCTCTAGCTTGGTCGCTGGGGAGGATCTCAAGTATCCGTCCACCCTGAATTGCCAGGGCGTGGTGCTCAAGCACCGCATCTTCAGGAACTACTGGAATAATCCAACGAGCGTGTATCAATGTGTCGATAGTCAAGACGGTGCCTCGATACGTGAGTAGAATGGTTAAATTTGCCGTAACTATTCAGCTATACCTATATTTTTAGGGCTGTTTTCATCAGGGGTCGGAGTCGATTGCGTCAAGATGGGTGGGAAATGCACCCTTTTATGGCGCAATCGACTCCGACCCCAAACCCAGCTGAATAGTTACAATTTGCCACGGGATAAGATCAGATGGAAGCACAACCTCTCAATATCCGCGCTGATGCCGATCATGCCATTGTCTGGGACAATAATCGCCTCTATTTACTCGATCAACGCATACTGCCTGGTCAAGAGGCGTATATCGAGTTGCAGACAGCTTCAGCGACTGCCGATGCTATTCGCGATATGGTGGTTCGTGGTGCACCTGCTATCGGTATCACCGCCGCATTTGGGGTGGTACTGGCGGGGCGTAACTGTTACCGCCAATTTGCTGATCAGTGGCAGGCGCATATCGGTGAGGAGTTGGGGATACTGGCCGCTTCGCGTCCCACGGCGATCAACCTCTTCTGGGCACTGGAGAGAATGAAGCGGCTGATTGCCGGTCTTGACAGTTGTGACCCAGAACCCGCCCTGCTGGCAGAAGCGAAGCTGATCCATGAAGAGGATATCGCCTCCTGCAAAACGATGGGGGCCTACGGTGCTGAGTTGATTGAGGGTACGACTTCGGTTATCACTCACTGTAATGCAGGTGCCCTCGCTACCGGTGGTTACGGTACTGCACTCGGAGTGATACGCAGCGCCTATGCCGCAGGCAAGATCAACACCGTCTATGCCGATGAGACTCGCCCCTGGCTCCAAGGCTCACGGCTAACTGCCTGGGAGCTGATTCGTGATGAGATCCCGGTGACGCTGCTGTCAGACAGTGCCGCCGCCAGCCTTATGGCGCGGGGCGGGGTAGGGTGGATTATCGTCGGCTCCGACCGTATCGCCGCCAATGGTGATGTGGCCAACAAGATCGGCACCTATCATCTGGCCGTCGCGGCAAAGTATCACGGTGTCAAGGTGATGGTTGCCGCTCCCACCTCTACTATTGATATGTCGGTCTCCTCCGGTGCCGATATTCCTATTGAATCCCGTGCTTCAGAGGAGCTGCTCTGCTGTGGTGGAAAACGAGTGGGAGCCGATGGCCTGTCGGCCTGGAATCCAGTATTTGATGTCACCCCGGCCTCACTGGTGGATGCTATTGTCACTGAACGGGGGGTCGTGCGCTCGCCAGACTCAAAAAAGATGATTGATTTAATGGCAATTGCCCCTGAGACGGGCTGAAAGCCGTTTTAAGACGTTTTAGTGACAGACGGCACCCCCAAGATTGTGTTATCATTGACGGTCTGGATGCGCTCTGTTTTAACTAGATTCTAATACCTCATGATCTAGTGATGGAGCTTGGGGTTTTTAACTATTGCCGGTAGCGGCAGATATAATAAATCACCTATGACCGATTTCGCAAAAGAAGTTATACCGGTCAATCTCGAAGATGAGATGCAGCAGTCCTATCTCGACTACGCCATGAGCGTAATCGTTGGACGCGCTCTTCCTGATGTTCGTGACGGGCTTAAGCCGGTTCACCGCCGCGTACTCTACGCCATGAGCGTACTGGGAAATGACTGGAATAAGCCCTACAAAAAATCGGCCCGTGTGGTCGGTGACGTTATCGGTAAGTATCACCCCCACGGTGATACCGCTGTCTACGACACCATTGTCCGTATGGCGCAGCCATTTTCCATGCGTTACATGCTGGTTGATGGTCAGGGTAACTTTGGTTCGGTGGATGGTGATGCACCTGCCGCCATGCGTTACACCGAAGTACGCATGGCCAAGATTGCCCACACCATGTTGGACGATCTGGATAAAGATACCGTCGACTTTACCCCCAACTATGACGAATCGGAGCATGAGCCGGCGGTTCTTCCGGCACGCACCCCCAATCTACTGATCAACGGCTCCACCGGTATTGCTGTTGGTATGGCGACCAATATTCCGCCCCATAACCTGACCGAGACGGTCAACGGCTGCATCACACTTATCGATAATCCTGAAAGCAGTATTGATGATCTGATGGAGGTGATTCCTGGCCCGGATTTTCCAACTGCAGCGATGATCAATGGTGCTGCCGGTATCCGTGAGGCGTACCAAACCGGTCGTGGCCGTATCTACATCCGTGCGCGTGCCAAAATCGAAAACATGGAGTTGGCAGGCAAGCAACGGATTGTCGTTTCCGAGCTACCTTACCAGGTGAACAAAGCGCGGCTGCTGGAGAAAATCGCTGAGCTGGTGAAGGAGAAGCGTATTGAGGGTATCACCGAGCTGCGCGATGAATCCGATAAAGACGGCATGCGTATGGTGGTTGAATTGCGCCGCGGTGAAGTAGCCGAGGTGGTACTCAACAACCTCTATCAGCACACCCAGATGCAGAATGTATTCGGCATCAACATGGTCTCTCTGGTAGATGGTCAGCCACGCCTGCTCAACCTGAAGCAGATGCTAGAGTACTTTATCCGCCATCGTCGCGATGTCGTCACTCGCCGCACCCTGTTTGAGCTGCGCAAGGCAAGAGCACGCGCCCACGTATTGGAAGGTCTGGCCGTTGCGCTGGCCAATATCGATGAGGTGATCGCGCTCATCAAAGCCGCCGCCAGCCCGGCAGAGGCCAAGAGAGGGCTGCTGGAGCGCCTGTGGCAGTCAGGTACGGTTGAAGCGATGCTCGAACGTGCAGGTTCTGATGCGTCCAAACCACAAGGCCTGGATTCAAGCTTTGGTCTTACCGCTGAAGGGTATCGTCTTACGGAGACCCAGGCACAGGCTATTCTCGAGCTGAGACTGCACCGCTTAACTGGGCTTGAGCAGGACAAAATACTCAATGAATACAGTGAAATAATAGATAAAATTAAAGGTTTACTTGATATTTTATCCAGCTCTGAACGGCTGATGGAGGTGATCCGCGAGGAGTTGGTTGCCATCCGCGATCAGTATGCTGACGAGAGAAGAACAGAGATAATAGATAATCGCCTCGATTTGACTCTTGAAGATCTGATCACCGAAGAGGATGTGGTCGTCACACTCTCTCATGCCGGTTATGCAAAGGCCCAATCAGTGGATACCTACCGCGCACAGAAGCGTGGTGGCAAGGGTAAGTCGGCCACCGCCACCAAAGATGAAGATTTTGTCGATCAGCTGTTTGTGGCGAGCACTCACGACACTATTCTCTGCTTCTCAAGCCGTGGCCGGGTTTACTGGCTAAAGGTCTATCAACTGCCTCAGGCGGGGCGCAATGCACGGGGCAAGCCAATCATTAATCTGCTGCCGCTGGAAGAGGGTGAGCGAATCAATGCAGTACTGCCTATCCGCGAATATACGGAAGACAGGTTTATCTTTATGGCTACCAGCTCAGGCACGGTGAAGAAGACCCCACTGGTCGCCTTCTCCCGTCAGCGGACCAGCGGCATCATTGCCGTCGACTTGAGAGAAGATGATCAGCTTGTCGGTGTAGCCATTACCGATGGCAGCCAGGACATCATGCTCTTCACCTCGGCCGGAAAAGCGGTTCGTTTTGAAGAGAGTAAGGTGCGGGCCATGGGCCGTACAGCTTGCGGTGTACGTGGTGTACGCCTCGATCAAGGCCAGAGAGTAATCTCGTTGATCATTACCGAGCCCGACCGTACGGTTCTGACGGTTAGTGAAAACGGCTTCGGTAAGCGCACACCGGTTGATCAATTCCCTATAAAAGGGCGTGGTGGTAAAGGAATTATTTCGCTCAAGACCTCTGAACGTAATGGGATGCAGGTTGGCGCGACACTAGTTGCCGAGGATGATGAGGTGATGCTCATTACCGACGGCGGCACACTGGTCCGCACCCGGGTGTCTGATGTCTCAGTGATGGGACGTGATACCCAAGGGGTGATGATGATTCGCCTCACCAAGAAAGAGAAATTGATCGGCATCGCTCAGGTCGAGTCCCTGGACGATGATCAAGATGATGAAAACATAGAGAGTGAAGAAGAGTAGGGTGATGCTGAAATAGCCACTCCCTCTACCCTGAAATCACATTTACTTTTAATACATTTTAAGAAATATCGTGCTGGAGATTTAATGATGTCCCGAACTTATAATTTCAGTGCCGGCCCAGCCGCTCTGCCCGAAGAAGTCCTGAAACAGGCACAGGAAGAGATGCTGGATTGGCATGACTGCGGCATGTCCGTGATGGAGATGAGTCATAGGGGCAAGGATTTTATGTCCATCGCCGCTCAGGCTGAAGCCGACCTGCGTGAGCTTCTGGCCATTCCCTCCAACTACAAGGTCATGTTCCTTCAGGGTGGTGCGTCGAGCCAATTCTCCATGGTTCCTATGAACCTGCTGGGTAACAAGAAGGGTGCCGACTACATCAATACCGGCTCCTGGTCCAAGAAGGCAATTGCCGAAGCGAAGAAGTACTGCGAAGTCAATGTTGCTGGTGCCTCCCCTGAGGGTGTCTTTACCGTACCTTCTCAGGATCAGTTGCAGCTCAGTGCAGATGCGGCCTACGTCCACTACACACCCAACGAGACCATTCAGGGTATAGAGTTTCCCTATATCCCTGAAACAGGTGACATACCTCTGGTAGCTGACTTCTCCTCCACTATCATCTCCCGTCCTGTGGATGTATCCAAATATGGTGTCATCTACGCTGGTGCGCAGAAAAACATCGGCCCTGCCGGGCTCACTGTAGCCATCGTCCGCGAGGACCTGATCGGTGACACCATCGCGGGTACCCCGGCGATGTTCTCATACAGCACCCTTGCGGGCGCAGACTCAATGTATAACACGCCTCCGACCTACAGCTGGTATCTTGCCGGTCTGGTGTTCCAGTGGCTTAAACGTAAGGGTGGCCTTGAGGGTATCGCCGAGATCAACCAGCGTAAAGCGGCCAAACTCTATAACGCCATTGACGGCTCAGATTTCTATGCCAATCCGGTGGATGTTGACTGCCGCTCCTGGATGAATGTTCCCTTCACCCTGGCTGATTCAGCACTCGACGGCACCTTCCTTGATGAGGCTAAAGAGATTGGGCTGGTGACTCTCAAAGGGCACCGCTCAGTCGGTGGGATGAGAGCCAGCATCTATAACGCAATGCCTGAATCCGGTATTCAAACACTGGTTGATTTCATGGCAGACTTCGAGAAGCGTCACGGCTGATAAGGTAGTGCTATTGCACACGCTGACATACTAATACTGTAACTATTCGGCTATACCTAATTTTGAGGCTGTTTTCACCAGGGGTCGGAGTCGATTGCCCACATGAATGTGGGTAAGGAGCTGAATAGTTACCTAATACTAAAGGTTAAAAATGATGTACAAGATACTGACATTGAACAATATATCTGTAGCTGGACTTGACCGCTTGCCGCGTGATAAATATGAAGTGGCTTCAGAGATCACCCACCCCGATGGCATTCTATTGCGCTCATTTAAGATGCACGACATGGAGATCCCCAAAGGATTGAAGGCGATTGGCCGTGCCGGGGCCGGGGTTAACAACATTCCGGTTGAAAAGATAACCGGAATGGGCATCCCCGTATTTAATGCGCCGGGAGCTAACTCCAATGCGGTAAAAGAGCTGGTACTTGCCGGCATGCTGATCGCTGCGAGAAATATCACCCAGGCGTGGTCATTTGCAAAAGGCCTGGAGGGCGAAGACTCAGCCATCAGTAAGAATGTTGAAAAAGGCAAAAAAGATTTTGTCGGCTTTGAACTGCCCGGTCGTACTCTTGGTGTTGTTGGTCTCGGTGCTATTGGTGTACGGGTGGCTAATGCCGCACGCGCACTGGGAATGAATGTAATCGGCTACGATCCCACCATCACCGTACAGAGCGCCTGGCAGCTGGAATCAGGCGTTGAGCAGGCATTGAGTGTTGATGACCTGGTATCGAGAAGTGACTTCATGACTTTTCATGTGCCATTGATTGACGCCACCAAACAGATGATCAATGCCGATCGCATTAAGCTGATGAAGGATAACGTGGTGCTGCTCAACTTTGCCCGTTCTGGAATCATTGATGACGATGCAGTAGTAGACGCGCTTAATGAGGGAAAAATCTACGCATATATGTGCGATTTCCCAAGCAACCTGCTAAAAGATCATCCCAGGTGCTTAACGCTGCCTCACCTCGGAGCTTCAACGAAAGAGGCTGAAGAGAACTGCGCAATCATGGTTGCCGACCAGGTAAGTGAATTTCTGGAGAATGGCAACATCAAGAATTCGGTCAACTTTCCAGAGATCAATCTTCCACGAAATGGCGGCTACCGTATATTAGTAATCAACTCTAATGTACCCAATATGGTAGGACAGATCTCCACTGATCTGGCTCAAGGCGGATTGAATATTATCGATATGCTCAATAAATCGAAAGGTGATATTGCTGTCACCCTGTTCGATGTCGACAGCGAGCCCAGCGAAGAGACCCTGAAAATAATCACTGATGTTGAGGGTGTACTCTCTGTCCGCTGTCTTGGCTGCAATAAGAAGGGCTGAGAGTAACGATATGAGTGACCAGGGTAAACTTGATATAATTCGTCAACAGATTGATCAGCTGGATCTACAGATCCAGGACCTGATCAATCAGCGCGCCGCAGCGGCTCAGGCGGTGGCGAAGATCAAGCTGAAAGAGGATAAGGATGCTTTTTTCTATAGACCCGAACGAGAGTCGGCAATCCTCAAGCGTATCAAAGAGCGAAACACCGGCCCCATGGGTGATGAAGAGATGGCTCGCCTGTTTCGCGAGGTAATGTCTGCCTGCCTGGCCTTGGAACAGCCGATGAAAGTCGCGTTTCTTGGCCCGGCGGGAACCTTCACCCAGGCCGCTGCCTTAAAACACTTTGGTCACTCGGTAAACACCATCCCGATGAGTTCCATACCGGATATATTCCGTGACGTGGAGTCTGGTGCTGCACACTACGGCGTGGTCCCGGTTGAGAACTCTACAGAGGGGGTAATTAATCACACCCTCGATACCTTCATCACCTCATCCTTGAGTATCTGTGGTGAAGTGATGTTGCGCATTCATCACCACCTTCTCAGTCAGGAGTCTGAACTGAGTGCGGTAACCAAGGTATTCTCCCATCAGCAGTCACTGGCACAGTGCCGACTCTGGCTGGACAGAAACCTACCACACGCCGAACAGGTCACCGTAGGCAGTAATGCCGAAGCCGCCAGGCTGGTACAGAGTGAACCTCATACCGCTGCTATTGCCGGTGAGATGGCGGCTGAGATATACCAGCTGAAGGGGCTGGCTCGTAATATTGAAGATGAGCCGAATAACACTACCCGTTTCCTGGTGGTGGGGCAGCAGAAGCCTCTCCCAAGCGGTCAAGACAAGACCACTCTGCTATGTGCTACCCGAAATGTAGCCGGCGGCCTCAATGAGTTGCTTGAACCACTGGCAAAACATAGCATCAGTATGTCACGGATTGAATCCAGGCCTTCACGTCAGGGTAACTGGGACTATGTATTCTTTATTGATATAGACGGTCACCAGAACGATGCAAATATCGCATCCGCATTAAATGAGTTCCATAATAAATCAAGAATGCTCAAGGTGTTAGGATCATATCCTCATGCTGTACTTTAAATATTATGTATCGTTGAAATAAGAGAGAAATGGCTGAATTCGACAACCGATTCATCGCGCTTGCAACCTCTGGCATTGCCAATCTAAAACCCTATGTGCCTGGTAAGCCAGTCTCTGAGCTTGAGCGAGAGCTGGGAATAACCGACTCCATCAAGCTGGCATCCAATGAGAACCCACTAGGGTGTAGCGAAAAGGCCAAAGCGGCAATTCAGGCAGCACTGACGGAAGTGGCCCGCTATCCTGACGGTGGTGGTTTTGCACTGCGCAACAAGCTGGCTGAGAAGCACAACATCGATTCTGCCTGCATCACCCTCGGCAATGGATCAAATGATGTACTGGATATGATCGCCAGGGTTTTTCTTGCCCCCGGCTGTGAATCACTGTTCTCCCAGTACGCCTTTGCCGTCTACCCGATCAGCAGCCAAGCGGTAGGCGCCACCCTTAAAATGGTGCCGGCAAAAGATTACGGGCACGATCTGGAAGCGATGATTAATGGGGTAGGGGAGGCAACCCGGGTCGTTTGGATAGCAAACCCCAACAATCCAACAGGCACCTGGGTCGATGGCGAAGAGTTGGAGAACTTTATAGCCGCACTTCCCAAAGAGGTGATCGTTGTAATTGATGAGGCCTACATCGAATACGTTGATGAGAGTGGCTATCCAGATACCAGCCTATGGCTGGAGAAATACGCCAATCTGATCGTTACCCGCACCTTCTCGAAAGTCTATGGATTGGCTTCACTAAGAGTAGGTTATGCGCTTTCACATCCTGATATTGCTGACCTGCTCAACCGGGTTCGCCAGCCGTTCAACGTCAACAGTATGGCGATGACGGCAGCGATTGCCGCACTTGATGACCAGGAGTTTGTACAGCGGTCAATGGAGATGAACCACAAAGGGATGGCGCAGCTATCTGCCGCGCTGGATGAAATGGCGATCAGCTATATTCCCTCCGTGGGCAATTTTATTACCGTCGATGTTGGAGGTCCGGTAGAGGTCGTTGACCTGGCACTGTTAAAACGGGGATGTATTGGGCGACCATTGGCAAACTACGGTATGCCACAGCATCTACGAATCACCATAGGCACAGAAGCTGAGAACAGCCGCTTCCTTGGGGCACTGAAAGAGGTGATGGATAAGTGATAGTAGGTCGCCTTGCAGTTATTGGTGTTGGGCTTATCGGCGGCTCGCTCGCTCGTGCCCTGCGTAAAGCGGGAGAGGTGGGAGAGGTAGTCGGCTGTGGTAGGGGAAAAGAGAACCTTGAAAAAGCGGTTGCCCTGGGCGTTATCGACAGCTATACCCACGATATTGGCGAGGCGGTAAAAGATGCAGATGTCGTATTCCTTGCCGTACCCCTGGGCGCCATGGGAGCCACCTTCAAATCTATGGTAGGTAAGCTTCAGCCTGGTACCATCATCACCGACGGTGGCAGTGCAAAGGCGAGCGTAATAGAAGACTGCAGGGCCGCATTTGGTGAACTGCCTGCTGGCTTTGTCCCCGGACATCCGATTGCCGGCACCGAAAATAGTGGTGTAGAGGCCTCTTTTCCTGAACTCTATCAGGAGAGACGGGTGATTCTTACACCCACTGAATCCACCTCAAGCGAGTCTCTTGCGACAGTTGAGGCGATGTGGCGCATCTGTGGTGCTAATGTCACCACAATGTCTGTCGAGCATCACGACGAGGTTCTGGCTGCGACCTCACATTTGCCGCACATGCTGGCGTTTAGTCTGGTCGATTCATTGGCCAAAATGAAAGAAAATGATGAGATATTCCGCTATGCAGCAGGGGGCTTTCGCGACTTTACCCGCATCGCCTCAAGCAATCCGGTGATGTGGCGGGATATCTGCCTGGCAAACCGCAAGGCACTGGGGGATATGATGGATCGCTATATCTCTGAAATGTCAGAACTGGCAGAGCTGATACGTGACGGTGACAGCGATCAACTACTAGAGATCTTCAGCAGAGCCAAGGCGGCAAGAGACCGCTACATCGATAGATCTTAAATTCATAATCACGCCTCCTGAATAATCAAACAACACCTTTTGAACTACCATCTTATTAGG
>JBEVXV010000541.1:0-8777 GCA_040505915.1 Sedimenticola sp.
GAGGTTATGTCAAACCACTGCCCTGTCTTGAGCATATTTATAAGCTGATCCAAAATATTCAATATTTCAGCTAAAAATACATATGTTGGTGTATTAGACAACAGTCATATGTCATGAAAAAAGTATTTACGTTACTTGTTTGCAACATTGTGTTGAAATTATTTACATTGTTAACATATTTATTCATAGATCTGGCATTAAATTTTTAGTTGCCCAACAAATATTTGTTATGCTAATTTCTGCACAACCATAACATGGCGACTGCATGAAGAAGTGGAAGGTGTTATCTTGATTTCGCCTCGACACATTTCCAGCGCAGATTTCCAACGTATCAATTGTGCAAATACTGCATGCAGGTAAGGGGAACAAGGTTCGCGTAGTAAATGCACACACATCTTCTGCAAACATGTAACTTGCGATCTTTTCTGCTTACCCCTTCTAACTTCTAAGGATAGTAGGGACCGTTCATTCGGCACCTGTGCGGAACGGACCATTTACAAATCTGACGGGTCTGGAACCTGTTGTCGCAATGGTTTGGGCTAAAACTCATATCGTTTGGAATGGGAAACTTTTTGATATAGTAAAAGCATATATATGGTGTTATGTGGACTGATTTACTGTGAGTATGTATGCAAAACCACTGGCGTAGCCGGATGCTGGATGTTTCGGTAAATGAGCACCTGTAGATTTTGGAGGAGAAGCACGCACTTTTCGAGCTCACGAAAATAGCAGATTTTAGTTAGAAATATCTGGTTATTTTAAACTGTACAGTCACAAAAACTTTCATAAGTGTATATACACACATTCTAACTTAAATGTGAACGAGCTAAACGCGCGGTATGGTAAGAAATTGAGGTTCCAAGGGTGAAACTGATGCCGGCTGACTCACGAGGCCGCGACGCCATTTTGGAAAAAGTGATCTTACTGAAAATGTCAAATGTCTGGAAGGCATAACCCCATTGATACGTAGCAAAGGACATCTACAGACTATTGCATATATTTTTATCCATGTGTTGCTAAATTTTTAATGTGCTTTTAAGACTGCAAGCTGGTAAATAGATACGAATTTTCAGTCAATTAAGGTGCTTCCGGAAACTTTGACGGTTTCTACAAATTGCTGTCTGCCAATAATTAATTACAGCTACCCTGCCTTTTATATAGTCCAGAGTATTACCGTCAGACTGTGTGCGTGCAATATCTGAATCATTCTACCTCCAAAACCTGTCCGTCAAGATGATTTTAAATTTTAGCTGACTGACCTTGGACTGTGGTCTTAAACATGTTGGTCTTAAACATGTGGTCTTAAACATGTTAAAAGCTACAACTGTCGCTAATTATTGTTATGCTACAACACTTCGACAACACAACCATAACGTGTAACAGGATTGGACCCATTCACAATACTGTGATATTTGCTGCAAGAGCATAATAAACTTTTAATCTGTATTCTTATGTTTTATTGCCCTCTTCCGCGAATTCTTATGTTTTATTGCCCTCTTTCGCTAATGAAAGTTGTCCGGTCGGTCGGGATGGGCATTGAATAAAGAAATTCTTTTTAGACGACACCTGTGTTCTATTGCTGAATCATCCGAGAACAGTGAAATAACATTTTAAATTCCGGAAACGGTCGACAAGGAGACGAGAACAGTTTTAATCATACTTCTGTGATATGAACTATGTAACAGTATTTTAGAATTATTTTCCATATGCACCAGCAACCGGGAACAGTGTTTTAGATGCCTGATAGCGGAAACTTTCACATAACGTGGACATAACTGAATTATAATAAAATACTCTTCATTTTGAACGTTGAACGGTTCCATTGAACACATATATTATTGAACCTTGATGTCATGGACATAAATAAATAAAATACAATAAAACCCCAGTGACACTTATATATCTACACAAACAAGTTACATGAACCTTAACCTTGAACCCTGATTCATACATACGGTTTGAACACTCCATTAACATTACGTGGCTACTGAATACACACATACTTGTGCGGTCTACCTTATATTATGCAACTTTAATGTCTTGCACATAACTAAATAATTAGATACTGGTGATGCTGATATATTTAGCCGAACTACACGGACTTCTATCCCTAGTACATTGATAAATACATTCTGGTTGAACATTATAATCTTTAACTGGCTACGGTATAGTCTCATATTCGTCTCCAAGCTTCTGAACACGATCTGAGTACAATTAAGCATTATATATTTCCAACTGACTGAATATATTTTATAGCCCTGCCTCTAATGTGTACCCCTTCTGTCATGGCCGGTAGACCACCCAGAATGCGTAGACAGACTTCTAGATACAGTATGGCCGAACAGCCTGGCCCAGCCAGCTCCCGTACAGATCGAGCATATGTATTGGCGAATACCGCCAATGAACACATGACCTACTCCATGAAGAAGGGGATGAACCTGGTGATAACTTTGAGCTCTGCTGCCTTCAGACTATTTGAGCTAGAAACTAACAGAAAATTCTCTGACCCCTCCTTTGCGAGTTTGTTCAATATTGAAACAGCACAAAATGTACAGCAGTCTGGCCGAACCATAGATACTGTCCACAAAGTCTCGAATAAGAAGAAAGATGGGTCAGAGGGCCAGTTACAGAAATTCACCATGAACCTTTATAATACTCAGTGCTCCATCCTGGTTAATGGGTTCAAAAAGACAGAGGTCTTCATTGACAATTTCCTGTATCCAATAGAAAGGATTATTAAAGACGAGTTTTCAAGTTTAACTGATACCAACAGACTGAATCATTCAGCAATGGTCTCGATCCCAAGTCTGCCTCCCAAGCCTGTGAATCTAACGTCTCTTCATATAGATACAGATGAATGCTCTATTCAGAATATACCATCTGATGAGTGCCCCCATTGCGAGTCTACGGTGGAACGAGGAATACAATGTAGCAACTGTATACAGTGGTACCACTACACATGCGAAGAGATTCCAACCAGCCTCCTTGATATATATGAGGAAGAGGATTGTGAATACTTATGCCTGAGCTGCAGGTATCTGGAGGAAGGGACTAGTGACCTGAACCAATCCATACTCTCCGCCTGTGGTCGCCGCCAAGATGACTGCCCGATAGTCAATAGCAGTGCCACTACCACACATGAAACAGCTGCTAAACAGATCCAACCCAGTGCAGAGCGGCAGAACAGTGTCAAACGTCCTACTCCAGTACGGAAGAAGAACAGCAACAGTATGAACGGTCAGGAGATGGAGACCAATCTCAAGCAACCTTATGCCACCGTCACTACAACGAGGGCAGACTCTGAACAGACCTTCCAAAAGCTTGCATATCCTCATGCAGATAGGGCGGAAGATCATAAGGCCACCCCTACAATTGTAAGACCCACAGATAGAGACATGTCGCAACATGCGGCTCTGGTAAAAGGATCATATCCCCCCCATATAGTATGTAATGATGTTAGTGAAGGTACAACGCAACTGGCGTCTTCAAGAATAGGTACTGCATTACTGCAGATATCGAGAAACGATCCGGATCCTCTCCCTACTAGTATAGGCAAGGGTCCAAAGCGAAATTCAAGTAATACAGCTCCACAGACAACAATAGCAGCCGGGAGCCCCGGTCCGCCACATCCACCTACAGAGAGTTTTGGCCCAGTGCAACAACCTACAGCGTATAGCGGAAAGAGAAAGGCAAATATAGCAAAAAAATCTGATAGCAACGACCAACTCCAACATGCACAGTCATATATACATAAAATAGAAAAGAAACTGGAAGATTCTGAAATATCAAACAGACTACTGAAGAGGGAACTGGACTTAAGCAGATCATCAGTGGGTGAAGGTACATATAGTAAGAACACATCTCCTCCACAAAAGGAACAACAACAACAACAAATACACCAGCATCTCCAGAGTGCCAACCATGCAACGACGGATTTCCAGGCTATCAGAGAGAGGCTCGCGAGCCTGGAACTACAACAATTGCAGCAACGCATCACTCAGATGGAGAACAACTTCCAGATTCAGCAACATCATCAGATGAATCAAAGAATCACACTTCTGGAAGGAAATATCCACAATCAGAGCTGCCACTCAACGGTGCATCAGCAGTATTTTCTTCAGCAACAACAAATGCAACAACAGCAACAGCAAATGCAACAGCAAGAAATACAACAACAACAACAATATCGAGTATTTCAACAAAGTTATGGCGGTCTGACGGCAGACGGAGTGATAAACCCATATACCTACGGTGCTAATCTACGGGCGCAGCCAGGACTGATAAGTCACAGTGTACCATTTAATTACCAGCCTACACAACCCTATGCTAGACAGGCGATGGGATATTACATACCGGCACAGCCGACCACGGGGTTAAGTTACCCCGCCACATACCAGGTCCCCCAACGTAGACCACATGCACCAGTAAGTTCAACTACCACCAGACCAGACAGAGCCCATAGACATTTCCGTATACCCACACGGGGCCCCGAGTGCACTAGTCAGCCACGAGAGGTAATCACTCAACAGAACGCCCGAAATGCCAATGACTCAATATCTCCGCAGACACACCAGGGTGTGACCTCTACTGTCTCAGAGACGGTCAGAGAGAGACCTAACGTAGAACAGACCACAGGCACAGAAGGGTCAGTACTGAATGAATGTGCAGAAGTATCACTTCAATCAACAGAGGAGTGTGTAAGCCCCCCTTATATGGAGACACACATGGACAAACACAACCAGATAATTGTTATTGATGCTTCGGTACCGACAGGCAGTGACCAACAGACGCACATGGTGGAAAAAACCTCTATGAGCAGTCCTATAGACGACCCTATAGGGCCCCTAACATCTCCTATTGTATCAGCACCAGCGGCGGAGAACAGAACTCCAGAGACACCAACAGACAAACACAACCAGATAATTGTTATTGATGCTTCGGTACCGTCATGCAGTGACCAGAGAGCGCACATGATGGAAGATATCTCTACGAGAAGATCTATACACGACCCTACAGGGCCCCCAACATCTCCTATTGCTGTGCCGGCACCAGCGGCGGATAGCAGAACACAGTCTTTTTTAGCCGTAGGCCGTGCCTCCCAGCTGACCTGGCAACGACAATCTCTATAACAAGCCTCAACGTCAAGAATATTAATGCAAACTACGTATATGTACAGTCTCTTCTAAAGAACACAGATATCTTATGTCTGCAGGAACACTGGCTATTCCAGTACCAGCTAAAACAACTCGATACACTGTCAAAAAACCATGCAGTAATTGCAACGGCCACTGATTCTACTGATCCTATTTCCCCCGCGGGCGCCCCAAGAGGATATGGTGGAGTGGCCATTCTATACAGAACCGACTGGGACCTACGAACGTGTGATGTCAAGGAGGGAGGTGATAGAATTTGTACCCTGGAAATAAAGGCAGAGCGACCGATTCTCGTAATCGCAGTATACATGCCTAGCCGCAAATATGTGAAGTCCAGTGTACAGGACCAAGACCCATACGAGTTTGAGGCAACTATGGACCAACTCCGTGAGATCGTCTTGAAATACCAAAATACACACGAGATTATCATGTGTGGCGACATGAACTCCTCGCTCTTACTACGTCCAGGAAATGACAGGGACACAAAGTTGAAATCCTTTGTAGGAGAGATGGGACTTCGGCACTTTCAGACCGGCCAACATACGTTCCAGCATCCCAATCGAGCCGATTCATCCGAGATCGACTACTTCCTGGTGAAATGTGATAAGGATATGATAAGGGAGAAAACTAAGGTTCTCGATAAACACTGTTTGAATACTTCAGATCACACAGCAATCAGATTGGACATACATTTTGAAAACACCCAGGTCAACAGGAAGAAAGCGACGGTGCAGTTGAAGCCAAAATGGCACAAATGCGACAAGAATGCATATAAATCATTCATATGTGACGAGATAGATACTGTGAACATATCAGCAGGTAGAAGTTTCTTCGACCTCCAATGCGAGATCATGAAGTTGACCGATATACTCCAGAAAGCAACCTATGCTAGTATACCTAATCACAAAACACAGCTTACCACCGATCTGTCGAAAATATGTAGAGTTTGGTCACCAGAGATTACAGAAGCTGTACAGCAGTCGCGAAGGGCGTGGAAGGATTGGAAAGATGCGGATAAACCGACAGACAAGTCCCACCCATCTAACGTAAAACGACAAGAGGCCAAAGCAAATGTCCGTAAATCACAGAGACAGGCACAGGCTATGAAGAGGGATACTCTGTTGACGGAGATAATGAACGCCGAGAATGATACCAAGTCTTTCAGCGCCCTCGTGAAGAAGCAAAGAACAACAGACTCGATATGCACTTCCACGCTTATAGTTAAGGGACATACTGCAGAAACTATCGAGGATGTCTGTGACAGCTGGGCAACACACTTCGAAGATCTGGCGACACCCGCCCAAGAGGAACGGTATAATAGGGACCACGCTGAGCAGATTCAACAGGACATTCTATCGATACAGGAAATATGTGAAGTACAGCAGACACCGATCAAGGCGGCTACGGTGGGTGAAGTAGAGAAAGCGATTGACTCACTCAACAATAATAAGGCTTGTGATATCTCCGGTCTTACAGCCGAGCATCTGTCCATCAGCAAAAAAGCAGTCGCACCGGTTGTCATGGATATAGTCAACAAAATTTTCAGTCTAAAAGATGTCCCATCTGCCATTAAAGAAGGACTACTGACCCCGATACACAAGAAAGGCAGCATACAAGATCCTGCGAACTATAGAGGTATCACAGTCACCCCAGTCATTCTTAAAGTACTGGAACATATTCTTAATAAAAGACATAACCGTATCCTTGAGCCAACTCAGTCAAGATTGCAAAAAGGTTTTACAAAGAATACATCCTCAATAAACGCTGCCCTGTTGGTCACTGAGTGCATCAACGAAGCTAAAGCACAGAAAAAAGCACTATATGTCACAACCCTAGATACCCAGAAAGCATTTGATGTTGTCTCCCACCCTTCCCTCCTACAAAAATTATTCATAGATGGGATTGAAGGTGACGAGTGGCTCCTACTACATAATCTCTACTCGGAGATGACGTCAAAAGTAAAATGGCGCGGACAACTTTCCACACCCTTCCCCATATTGCAAGGAGTACGCCAAGGAGGAGTACTGTCGACATCCCACTACAAGCGGTATAATAATCCACTACTGAAAAGTTTAGAGGCTCATTACCGGGGAGCAAGTATAGGCCCGATTGACGTCCCCCATGCAACATGTGCGGATGACCTATGTTTAATTACTCACGATAGGCGGGAACTACAACTGATGCTGTCCGAAACCGAGAACTATGCAAATGATGAATGCTACAACATCCACCCTGGAAAGAGTGCAGTATTACTATATAATGCAAAACAGACAGAAGACTTCTCCCTCTACGGAAAGTCACTCCCAATAGTGGAAGAGACCGTACATCTAGGCATATGCAGAAACCATAAAGACGCGGCCAACATAGACCAGAAGGTGAAACTTGGACGGCAGACGGCCTACTCACTGATGGGATCTGGCTTCCATGGAAAGAGTGGTGTCAAACAACAGATAAAGGGCGAGATGTGGAGGAAATATGTTATCCCAAGAATGACCTACGGTCTGGAGGTACAGAACCTAAAAGTCAAAGATATGGACAAGCTAGAAAGCTTCCAGAATAGGACTCTGAAGCAAATACAAGGGCTTCCACTTCGAACATCGACTACCGCCACTAGAGCTCTACTTGGCATCCTGCCCATCAAAGTCTGTATCGAACGTAATATGATTAACCACTTCAGCAGTATAGCCAGAGACTCGATTGCTATAGACCATGAGGTCGCGGAACGACAACTCGCGGCTAAAGCCAAGGGAGACAACTCGTGGTTTATGAAAGTCGAAGATATTCTCCGAAAGTACGACTTACCTTCATCTTTCGAATTAATGCGAAACCCTGTGTCAAAGAGACAGTGGAAAACGATAGTGAAGGGGAAGGTGAATGGTGCCATCGAAGAAGAATGGAGGGTGGATATCACCTCGAAGAGTTCACTGAAGTACATTAATCCAGAGGCAGTCAGAGTTGGTACAGCTCATCACACATGGTCTTACGTAAGGAACAACCGGCATGACGTCAGACGAGCAGAGATCAAGGCCCGGCTATTGACAGGCACGTATACACTGCAGGCAAATAGGGCTAGGTTCAACCAGTTTAAAGTAAATCCGACCTGTAAACTATGTAAAACTGAACCAGAGAATCGCGAGCACCTCATCTCTAAGTGCACCGCTTTAACCTCAGTTAGGACCGAGTACTCAAATAAATTGAGGGCACTCGCGAATCACTCGGACGAGATGGACACTATCGTCAATAATCCCGTGCTACTGACACAGTTTTCGCTGGATTCCTCACACCCGGATATCGCGAGTATTCTGGATACAAGTCGGATCATCGAACAGATTGAACTAATCAGTCGCGAATACATCTACCGCCTGCATGTAGAAAGAGCCAAACTGCTGGAGGACCTGTGAATCGATAACGAAGACACCGTAAATAACTACATTTAACCTGTGTAATGTAAATAGCTCGTTCACAAATAAATAAATAAGACTGTAAATTTGTTATTAGGAAGCACAACTTATAACTCACTATTAAATAGCAACACAAATTTAACACTGTAACTGAACAGAACATAGTTGGAATCCAACAAATATACGACATACGTCGGTGCCACGAAAAGTAAACGTGGGAGCA
>JBEVXV010000542.1:0-29546 GCA_040505915.1 Sedimenticola sp.
TGATGGAGGGGGTGTTGCTGCTGTTGTGTGGTGTCCTCTTGCTTCTACCCGGCTTTCTTACGGATATCTTCGGTTTTCTCTGCCTGGTTCCTCAGCTTCGGCGTGCGCTGGTGGTGGGCTTTCTTAAGCGTTCCGGTGTGATGCAGCCCCCTCCGGGAGCGGTTGACCGGCAGCAGGAGCATCAGAAGCCGGATGGACAGCGGGTGATCGAGGGTGAGTTTCAGCGTCATGATGAGTGAGATTTTGCCCCTCGTAATCTACGCCACTTTATCCCTGGCATAGACTATTGCAGTGCCTTGAGGATCTTCTGCCGGTCATAGCCTCTGATCACAGTTTTGTTGATAACGATCAGAGGTATACCGCCTCCACCCAGCGCATCGTACTCCGCTTTGGCTGTTTCTGACTTTTCGATGTCGTACTCAATATAGGGCACCTCCACTCTGTCAAACAGTCTGCGGGCTTTGGCGCAGTAGCTGCACCAGGAGGCACCGTACATGACCACTTCAGTGTTGCCGCTAAGCGTGATCTCCGGCAGCGGGGTTAGATAGTCGATGATTTTCCCCATGTTGAGAGAGAGTGCGAAGAGGAGGGCAATGACAATAATCTTTTTCATGGGGGTGTATTCGAAAGTGGTCGGGTAGTGGTTCGACAATAGGCGAGGATTTTGGTTGCAGCAGCTCGGTTCCCAAGCAGGGACTCACTTTTTCCTCGCTAGGTGCCAACTCCCGGGCAGGCTTCTAGCTGCTAATACGATACCACCAGCGCCCCAGATACTCGTGTAGGGCTTTGCTACTGCTGTACAGACGCCCTGCATTGGGTAGCCACTCATCAAGTGGGGGTAAAGTGGTGGTGGTGTGATCGAAGCCGGTGGGCGCTGAGATCACATCCACGCCTACCCGCTCGAAGGCGTCGAGAGCGCGGGGCATGTGTGATGCGTGGGTCACCAGGAGCACTTTGCGGATCCCCATTTTACGCAATAGCCGTGCTGTCATCTCTGCATTCTCACGGGTGGTGCGGCTCTTCTCCTCAGTGGCGGCAACTTTGACCTGAAAATCTTTTTCCAGGGTGGTGCGCATCAGCGCCGCTTCTGACGTCTGCCCCTGGTAGCGGACGCCGCCGGTAGGAATCACTGCCAAACCGGAGGCGCGGGCGAGGTGCGCGGCGTAGCGCAGCCGCTCCAGGGTCGATGTGCTGACGGTATCTCCCCCATATTCGGGTGCATTTTGCCGTCTGCCACCTCCGAGCACTACAATAACCTCGGCGTCACTGCTCTCAATCTGTTGCTGTGTCAGTGCCGGTATATGCTCCAGCGCCGCCAGTACTCTGTTTGAGACATAGTGAGTGCTTAGCAGGTAGAGTGCTGTCAGTGAGAGGGTGACGATCAGCTTGCTGAGGAAGCGCTGCCGGATCATCACACCAAAGAGCCCGGTAATAACCAGGATGCCCGGAGGTAATGCCAGCGTCTTGAGTGCCCAGACGATCTCCTGTTCCATTAGTATTTACCCTGATTAATGAGTGGGTTGGCCTGCAGGTCGGCGTGATAGGAGGAGCGTACCATAGGTCCACTGGCGACGTTGGAGAATCCCATCTCCTCCCCCCGCTCTCTGAGTTGGTCAAACTCTTGTGGAGTGACGAAACGCGAGACCGGCAGGTGCTCTCTACTCGGTTGCAGATACTGTCCGAGGGTGAGCATGTTGCAACCCCGGTTACGCAGCTCTGCCATCACCTCTTCCACCTCTTCCAGGGTTTCACCCAATCCCAGCATCAGCCCCGATTTTGTCTGTATCTCCGGGTGGCGCTGTTTGAACGCTTGTAGCAGCTGCAGGGAGCCTCGGTAGTCTGCACCGGGACGGGCTTGAAGGTAGAGGCGGGGAACAGTCTCCAAGTTATGGTTGAAGACATCGGGTGGGCAATGGCTAAGCACCTCCAGGGCCAGCGCTTCACGACCACGAAAATCGGGTACCAGAATCTCTATGCGGGTCTTGGGGTTGTTCTCCCTCAGTGCCGCAATGCACGCAGCATAGTGGCCTGCGCCACCATCACGGAGGTCGTCGCGATCAACGGAGGTGATCACCACATATTTTAGCTGCATCGCGCTCACCGTTTCCGCCAGCTGTACCGATTCCTGGGGGTCGATGGGTTTTGGTTTGCCGTGGGCGACATCACAGAATGGGCAGCGCCGGGTGCAGATATCGCCCATGATCATGAAGGTGGCGGTGCCCTGGTTGAAGCACTCTCCCAGGTTGGGGCAGGCGGCCTCCTCACAGACAGAACTCAGCTTGCTCTCCCTGAGGATCTTTTTGATCCGCGTTACCTCGCGGCCACCGTGATATTTGACCCGTATCCAGCTGGGTTTTCGTGGCATCTGTGTGGTGGGCTCTACCTTTACCGGAATGCGGGACAGCTTATCTCCTCCACGCTGATGGCTTTCGGGGGTGGCCCGGGAGGGGGCGGTGAGATTTTTTTCTTTGGTCATGGTAACTATTTAGCTGGCCCCTGCCGTCCACACTGTCTGAGGTTGAGTTCAATATGCTGCACCAACCGCTGGCCCACACTCTTCAGGTCTGAAGGGCCTCCTTCATCCGCCAACTGAGTGACGGCAAGGCTAGTATAGCCGCAGGGGTTGATACGTGAGAAGGGTTCCAGGTTCATATCCATATTGAGGCTGAGGCCGTGAAAACTACAGCCTCGGCGTACTCGCAGGCCCAGAGCGGCGATCTTACGTCCATCGACATAGACCCCTGGTGCCTTAGGCTCGGCGTTGGCATTGATGCCGTACTCTCCCAGCAGGGCGATGATACTCTTCTCTATGAGGGTCACCAGTTGTCGTACCCCAAGCTTGGCGCGTCGCAGGTCGATCAACAGGTAAGCGACCAGCTGTCCGGGGCCGTGGTAGGTGATCTGGCCACCACGATCGCTTTGGATGACCGGTATGTCGCCTGGATCGAGCAGGTGCTCCGGCTTGCCCGCCTGGCCCTGGGTAAATACCGGTGGGTGCTCCACCAGCCAGATCTCATCCATACTCTCCGGGGTGCGCTCATCGGTGAAAGATTGCATCTCCCGCCAGACGGCGGTGTAATCCTGACAGCCCAGATGGCGACAGTGCAGCGCGCCCCGGTGCATCGTGATCAGAGGCTCATAAGGACGCGCTCGCTGTCTGTCAGCGCGTAGTATATGGCATCCAGCTGGGCCTTGCTGGTGGCCTCAAAGGTTACGGTTACGGCGAGGTACTTACCCTCTTTGCTCGGTCGGATCTTTACCGCTCCTTCACCGATATTGGGTACATGATCCCTGACGATGCTGAGCACTACAGCATCAAAGTCGGGGGCTGCATAGCCCATCGCCTTGACGGAGAATTGGCAGGGAAACTCCAGCAGTGTCTCTCTCTCTTCACTCATGGGGTGATTTTTCGGGTGTTCATATGATGTGTCCTAGCCGCCCCTCTTTAGGGCGTGGTGGCTTATTGTATCGTTTGTGCAGCGGTAACTATTCAGTGGCCCCGGGTAAAAATAACCCAAAAACAGGTATAGCTGAATAGTTACCCTTCCTGAAAGCGAGTCGGTGTCCTATTCTCGGGCAGGCTCCTAGCTCCAGCACGTTGTTCGTCACTCCAGCCAGAGGAGTACGCTGTCCCGGGTCAGCTCCCAGATCCCACCCTCTGCTACGGACTCCAGGGCGATCAGAGGTGCCTCGGCGATCTGCTCGCCGTTAAGGGCGATGTTGACCTTGCCCAATGTCGCGCCTTTGCTTATCGGTGCAGTAACATGTGTATTGATCGACATGGAGGCCTTGAGATTTTTATACTGTTTGCGAGGGATGGTAATAAACAGATCACTGTTCAGCCCCAGTCCGACCTGCTCTTTTTCACCTTTCCAACTGCGTACCTGTGAAAGTTTGTCGCCCGCACCGTAGAGGCGGTGGGTCTCAAAGAAACGGAAGCCGTAGTTGAGCAGTGCCTGGCTCTCCTTGGTGCGGGCGTTTTCACTTCGGGTTCCCATCACCACCGAGATCAGGCGCATATTGTCGCGCTTGGCAGAAGAGACAAGGCAGTAGCCTGCGGCTTCGGTATGGCCTGTTTTCAGGCCATCGACGCTTTCGTCACGCCACAGCAGTTTGTTGCGGTTGTGCTGTGTAATCTTGTTAAAGGTGAACTCCTTTATGGCGTACCACTTGTAGTACTCGGGGAATTCACGGATGGTGGCGATCGCTACTATCGCCATGTCGCGGGCGGTGGTGTAGTGCTCCTCCGCTGGCAGGCCGTTGCTGTTGATGAAGTGAGTGCCGCTCATGCCGAGGCGCCTTGCGTGCTCGTTCATCAGGCCGGCAAAGCTATCTTCACTACCGGCGATATGCTCTGCCAGAGCGACACTGGCATCGTTCCCCGACTGGATGATCATGCCCTTTAACAGCGCCTCCAGGGAGACCTTTTTGTTGACCTCAATAAACATTCGTGAGCCGGGAGTGCGCCACGCCTTCTTGCTTACCAGTACCTGCTCGTCGAGTTTGATATTGCCCTCCTTGAGCTCGCGCAGTACCACATAGGCGGTCATGATCTTGGTCAGACTGGCGGGTTCAAGGCGCTCATCGGCACTCTCTTCGCTGATTATCCTGCCGCTGTCGAAGTCGATCAACAGGTGACCACTTGCCGCCACATGGGGGGGGGCTGGTACTGGGCTTGCAGCATCTGCCTGGACAAAAGTGAGCAGCAGAAGAAGCGATAATGAGAGTCGATACATGGGGTTTTGCACGGCGTGGCTATCCTGTCGTTGTTTATTGAGCGTTGAGAGTAGAGACAGTGAACGATGAGTGAAGTTCTGTCACTATTCTACTCAGGCGCTAGGTAAATTCTACTCCCCCCAATGAGGGTTCTTTGGGAAGGTATGGTACCTTTTCTGCTGTAGGAGCGCTTTCTCGAAGCGCGATGGGCGTTCGATGCGGTCCGGGCGATCGCTCCTTATAATCAAGAGCTCTTTTTTACTTGTTGCTAAAGCTAAGCCTGCGGCCTCTGAATCAGCCCGTAGGCGTCCCGTCCTCGGTGCGATGGGCTATGCAGCATCTGTGCGACATTCATCGCGACGAGGGCGCCGCTCCTACAAGTAAGATCGGTACTCAGGGTGAAGCATCCTCCTCGGGTAAAAAAGCAGAGATCAGCCCCAAGTTTGCAGCCACTAATCGAGAATGATACGGGTCTCGTTGATCCCCATCCGTGACAGCTGCTGGCTCAGTGTATCAGCTAAGGCCACTGAGGTTAGCGGCCCCACCTGAACCCGGAATACCGGGTTTCCCTGCTGCTGTGACTGTTGAACGCGGATCGATTGATTGAGTGATCTCTCCAGCCGTTGCACCAGTTGGTGAGCATTGTGGCGACTGCTGAAGGCCCCTACCTGGATAAACATCCCCCGTATTGTTTTCTGTTCCCTTGCCGGCAGGGTGGCGCGGCGATTGAGTGGCTGCCCCGGATTGATCGCTCTGATCTCCACCAGGCCGGTGCCTTTACCCAGGATGCCCAGCTTGGTGGCGGCGGCGTAGGAGAGGTCGATGATGCGGTTCTGGTGGAAGGGGCCACGGTCATTTACCTTGACGATGGCGCGGCGACCGTTGTCAAGATGGGTGACTTCCACATAAGTGGGTAAGGGCAGACTCGTGTGAGCCGCTGTCATGGCATACATATCGTAGGTTTCACCATTGCTGGTCTTGCGGCCATGAAATTTGGTGCCGTACCAAGAGGCGATGCCACGCTGGACAAACCCGTTGCTGCTGGGCATGACGCTGTAGCGCTTGCCGAGTACAACGTAGGAGCTGGGGTTGCCTCCACGGCTAAGTTGCACCCGCTGTGGAACCGCATCGGGAATATTGTTGGGATCCAGTCTGCGTGAAGGTGCGCTGTCGTCGTCGGGGAAGCCGGGAATAGAGGGCGGGCGTATAGAGCAGGCGGCTACCACTACGGCAACCACCAATAGTATTAACAGCCCTCTTCTGTTCATTGCTCTGCGTCTGCCTGATATCGCTCAAGAAGCTCTTCACTCAGCTGATAGACCGCCATGGCGTAGAGATTACTATGATTGTAGCGGGTAATGACGTAGAAGTTGTGCAGTCCAAGCCAATACTCGTCGCCATCGGCACCCTCCAACTGGATCAGGGTGGTGAGGGTGTCGTCACCCGGTGGCTTATCGGTGGTGATACCGGCAGCACTCAATTCACTGAAGGGGATGGAGGGTTTTTTCGGCTTGCGGTCAGTTTTTTCAAAGCCCTCATAGGCGGCTTTCACCCCGGATGAGAGGGCGGTGACGGGCTCCCCTTTGCGCCAGCCGTGATCCTTGAAGTAGTTGGCGATGCTGCCAATGATATCGGCATCGCTGTTCCACAGGTCACGCCTGCCGTCACCATCGAAATCGACGGAGTAGCTGCGATAGCTGGTGGGGATAAACTGGGGCTTGCCGACAGCGCCGGCATAGGAGCCCTTTACCGCCTCCAGGTCGATACCTTCATCCCGCCCAAGCAGGAGAAACGCCTCCAGCTCCTTACGCCCAAATTTTGCCCGCTTGGGGTAGTGAAATGCCTGAGTGATCAGGGAGTCGAGAACCGGGGTTCTTCCTGAACGTTTGCCGTAGTGGGTCTCGACACCGACAATCGCCACCAGGATGTGTTGGGGAATGTGGAACTGCTTGGAGGCGGCTTTAAAAAGGCCCAGGTGTTTATTCCAGAACTTCACCCCTTTGACGATGCGTGACTCATTGAGAAAGTTTTTCCGGTACTTTTTCCACGCCCAGGTCCGCTCCGCAGATTTCTCGAAGCTGTCGATGATCTTCTGGCGGAACGTGCCCTTGGCCAGAAGCGTCTGCAGTTGATCTCTCTCCATGTCATGGCGGGTCACCATGTCATCGATAAACTGCTCCATCCTCTGCTGTGGGGTCTCGGCCCCCTGAGCCGATAGGGCAAGGAGCATCGGTAGCACCGTCAGCAGCCGACGGGAAAGTTTTATAATGTTCATTAGTGCCATTCTCCTTGTGTATTTTTATGCTACGTCGATAGCAACTTTCTATGGGTGTGGATAGACATCAGGATACCGAAACCAATCATGATGGTCACCAGGGATGTGCCGCCGTAGCTGATAAGTGGTAGCGGTACACCAACCACCGGCAGAATACCACTGACCATGCCGGTGTTGACAAACAGGTAGAGGAAAAACAGTAGGGTGAGGGCTCCGCCGAGCAGTCGGCTGTAGGTATCCTGAGCATGGGCGGCGATGTAGAGGCCTCGGAATATAATAAAAAGGTAGATCGATAACAGCAACAGAATGCCGCTAAAGCCAAGCTCCTCGGCGGCGACGGCAAAGATAAAGTCGGTTGTTCGCTCCGGCAGAAACTCCAGGTGGGATTGGGTGCCGTTGAGCCAGCCCTTGCCGTAGAAGCCACCGGAGCCGATGGCGATCTTCGACTGGATGATGTGGTAGCCGGTGTTGAGGGGGTCGCTCTCCGGATTGAGGAAGGTAAGCACCCGGGCGCGCTGGTACTCATGCATACCCCACTCCCAGAGTGCCCCGGCAAGGGGAATGGAGACGATCATCAGTGTGCCGATAAAACGCCAACTGAGGCCCGCCAGAAAAAGCACAAAGATACCGGAACCGGCGACCAACAGAGAGGTGCCCAGGTCGGGTTGACGGGCGATCAGTAGTACCGGTATCAGGATAAACGTGGCGGCTACCAGTAGTCGGTTCCAGCGCGGTGGCAAGGACTTCTCTGCAAGGAACCATGCGACCATCATCGGCACCGCTACTTTGACCAACTCTGACGGTTGGAAGCGAAAGCCGATATTGAGCCATCGCTGGGCCCCCTTGCTTATGTCGCCCACCACCAGTACCGCGATCAGTAATATGAGGCTGATAGCGTAAAGTCCGGGAGACCAGCGCCTTAGCTGGGTGGGGTGAATCTGGGCGAGGGCGATCATGGCGAAGAAGGCGAGGCCCAAACGAATCAGCTGACGCTGAATCTGCCCCATATCCTGACCGGCGGCACTATAGAGAATGAGCAGGCCGAAGCCGCAGAGGAGGATCAGTGCTGTCAATAGCGGCAGATCAAGGTGAAGATCGGCCAGCAACCCTTCGGCACGAGTGGGGTTTGATTCGCGCAGGCCGCTGGGTTGGTAGGCACGCCTCATGGTTGCTCCGGGAGCAGGTAGTGATCCATCATCTCTTTAGCGATGGGGGCGGCAACTGAGCCACCGTGGCCGCCATTTTCCACCACCACGGCAATGGCGATCCGGGGGGATTCAATCGGTGCAAAAGCGATAAAAAGGGCGTGATCACGCATCTTTTTTGTGACCTTCTCTTCATCATACTCATCCTCTTGCTTGACGGTGAATACCTGCGCCGTCCCTGTTTTTCCGGCAATACGGTAGTGATCGCTTCTGATGCGTTTTGCAGTACCGCGTACGCCTTCGATCACCTGACTCATGGCGTAGATAACATCATCCCAGTTTCGTTCCGAACTGTGTGGCAAGCTGACTTGGGCAACCGGCAGCGGCTTTGTCTCTCCCGCTCCACCGGTAATGGTGGTAACGATATAGGGCTGCGCCCTGACTCCCCGGCGGCCGAGGGTAGCCGTGGCGCTGGCGAGTTGCAGCGGTGTTGTGAGGAAATAGCCCTGACCAATACCCATAATCAGGGTTTCACCCGGATACCATGGCTTGCGGCGTGAGCGTCTTTTCCACGCTTTTGAAGGCAGCAGTCCATCGACTTCACCCGTAAGGTCGATACCCGTTTTGCGGCCAAAACCGAAGTGGCTGAGAAAATCGTGTAGTCGGTCAATACCCATCTGCCGCGCCAGGTCGTAGTAGTAGACATCACAGGATTGGGTAATGGCCTGCTTCATACCGACCACCCCATGGCCTGTTTTTTTCCAGTCCCGGTATTTGTGTGTGTGATTGGGTAACTGGTAGTAGCCGGGGCAGAATTTCTGCTGGTTAAAGCTGACGGTGCCACTCTCCAAACCACCCAGCCCGATAAAGGGTTTGACCGTAGACCCCGGAGGATAGCGACCACGAAGGGCGCGGTTGAAGAGGGGGTGATCCTCCGACTGCTGCAGTGCCTGGTAGTTTGTCGGACTGATCCCCTCGACAAACAGGTTGGGGTCAAACCCCGGCTTACTCACCAGAGCGAGAATCTCCCCGTTCTGGGGGTCGATGGCGACGGCGGAGCCGTTGTTCTCACCAAAGGCCTCCATCGCTGTCTGTTGCAGGCCGGCATCGAGTGAGAGGGTCAAGTTCTGACCTGGAGTCGGTGGCTGATCCTCCAATACGCGGATCAGACGCCCGACAACATTGGTCTCGATCCGCTGTAGCCCCACCTTGCCGTGGAGAACCGTTTCATAGGCCTTCTCTACGCCACTTTTGCCGATATAGGTGGTTCCCGAGTAGCTTGAGGTATCGATCTCCTGGAGTTCCCGCTTATTTATTCGCCCGACATAACCGAGAACGTGGGAGGTGATCGCCTTCAGTGGATAGTCTCGCAGTAGCTTGGCCTGGATTTCAACGCCAGGAAAGAGGTGCTGATTGACGGCAAAGCGGGCCACCTCCTCCTCATTGAGGCGTACCCTGATCGGGATGCTGTCGAAACGCCTGCGCTGTTTGAGCAGGCGCCTGAACCGCTTTATATCATTTGCGCCAATAGTGATTACTTGAGCGAGATCTCTGAGGGTCTGCTCCCTATCGTCTACCTGTTCGGGGACTATTTCAAGGCTGTGGGCCGGAAGGTTCTGCGCCAGGATGGTACCGTTACGGTCATAGATCAGGCCTCGGGTAGGGGGCAGTGGAGTGACCTTGACGCGGTTGTCGAGGGAGAGGGTGTTGAAGTGTTCGTTCTCCAGAATCTGCAACTTGACCAGCCGCAGTACCAGGATGAGAAGCATCAGCGTGATCAGTAGCGCGGCTATCAGAGCCCGGCTCTTGAAGAGTCGGCTCTCAAGTAGATAGTCTTTCAGCGTACTCTGGGCCATCTTATCGGCTACCCACCTGAAATGGTTAGGATGACGGCTATCTTACCTGACATCGAATTTTCGCCGTAGGTCACGTAGTACGATGTAGAGCCATGGCCAGAGCAGCATACCCACCAGTGGCGGGATCCAGTAACCCAGTGTCGGTGTTGGCAGAGAGACCGCTCCCATTACCCAGAAGGAGAGCACCTTCTCGATCTGTAGCAGCATCAGTACCGAAAGGGACTGCTGCCAGAGCGGGAATAGCCTTACCCGTAGATGGGTCTCCTGGGTGATATAGGCGATGAGGGCGAGCGAGAGGGCGTGTTGGCCCAACAGAGTGCCGGTCATCACATCCACAAGGATTCCAATCAGCCAGCCGACACCGACACCGACCCGCTGGGGCAGAGCCAGTATCCAGTAGATAAGTACCAGGGTGTGCCACTGGGGGCGGAGTATCTGCGCCCACTCAGGCAGCGGAAGAATGGTAAGCATCAACGCGATGAGAAAGGTGAAGGCAATGACTATACCGCCGCTACGGGAGCTGAGGCTCATTTTGCCACCCCCTTGTCGTCGGTCTCTTCTGTACTGCTAGCCACGGGGGTCTCATCGTAAGCTTTCAGTGTCCACACCAGCAGCGCCTCTCGGGTACGATCAAGGTGCGCAACAGGTTGTGCCTGGACCTCAGCGAATGGCTCTCCCGGTTGGTGCACCACTGCCGTGACGCTGGCCACGGGATAACCGGCAGGAAAGCGGCCACCGAGCCCGGAAGTGACCAATAGATCACCCTTGCGGATATCTGCATTGTTGGGCAGGTTGGGCAGGTCGAGGGCATTGATGTGTCCGGTTCCCTTGGCGATGGTGCGCAGCCCATTACGGTTCACCTGTACCGGCAGTGCATGGCTTATATCGGTGATCATCAGCACCGATGAGGTCGAGCGGTGGACATGAACCACCTGTCCCATGACCCCCGCAGCATCGAGCACCGGTTGGCCCTGAAATACGCCAGAGTTAGCCCCCTTGTTGATCATTACCTGCTGGCGGTAGGGGTCCAGCTCAATCGCCATCAGCTCAGCAATCAGCACCCGTTCACCGATCCTGAATGAGGAGTCCAGCAGATTGCGAAGGCGAGTGTTTTCCGCTCCCAGTGCCGCCATCTTCTGCTGCTCAGCCTTGAGTAGCAGATTCTCCCTGCGCAGACGCTCGTTTGCCGTCTGTAAGCTTTCCCTGCTGGCAAGGGTTTGATCGGCCCATTCGCTTGCTGTGCGTGGCAGGTTGACGATGTAGAGTAGCGGTGACAACAGGGTGGAGAGTGTTGAACGCACAGACTCCAGGTGGTTTTGCCGGTGATCCATGATCATCAGGGCGAGCGAAAACAACACCGCAATAATGACGCGGAAGGTGACGGAGGGACCCTGTGTGAAAATAGGTTTAATCGGTGCCCAGCCTCTTTAATAGAGCACTCCCTAAACAGACTGCCTGGATCACTCGAGGGCGAACAGCATATCGCCGCCTCGTTCATCCAGCATCTCAAGGGCGCGCCCGCCACCGCGGGCGACGCAGGTAAGTGGATCCTCGGAGATCAGTACCGGTAGGCCAGTCTCCTCCTGCAACAGTCGGTCGATATCGCGTAGCAGCGCACCGCCACCGGTGAGAACAATGCCACGTTCGGCGACATCGGCACCAAGCTCTGGTGGTGTCTGCTCCAGCGCCGCCTTGACGGCACCGACGATGCCGGAGAGGGGCTCTTGGAGTGCCTCGAGGATTTCATTGCTGTTTAGGGTGAAGCTGCGAGGAATACCCTCTGCCAGATTACGGCCCTTGATCTCCATCTCCTTCACTTCGTTTCCGGGGAAGGCGGAGCCGATCTCCTTCTTGATACGCTCGGCGGTGGCCTCACCGATGAGCGTGCCGTAGTTGCGTCGAACGTAGTTGATGATCGCCTCATCAAAGCGGTCTCCACCGACACGTACCGAGTTGGAGTAGACGATACCGTTGAGAGAGATGATCGCCACCTCTGAGGTACCACCACCAATATCCAGCACCATTGAACCGCGGGGCTCGTCGACGGGTAGTCCGGCACCGATGGCTGCTGACATCGGCTCCTCAATAAGATAGACCTCACGGGCACCCGCACCGGCGGCCGATTCGCGGATGGCTCGACGCTCCACCTGGGTTGAACCACAGGGTACGCAGACCAGCACTCGTGGGCTGGGGCGGATGATTTTGCTCTCATGCACCTTGTGAATAAAGTGCTGCAGCATCTTTTCGGTGACGGTGAAGTCAGCGATAACGCCATCTTTCATCGGCCGGATGGCGGTGATGTTGCTTGGCGTACGCCCTAGCATCAGCTTTGCCTCTTCCCCCACGGCTGCAACCGATTTTCCACCACCCGGCCCACGGTCCTGGCGAATGGCGACGACCGAGGGTTCATCGAGTACGATGCCCTGGCCGCGTGCGTAGATCAAGGTATTGGCAGTACCGAGGTCGATAGAGAGATCATTCGAAAAGAGGCCGCGTATACGTCTAAACAACATGGCGAAATAGGTTTCCCTTGGGGTGTTTTGTTAAGTCTTAAAGTGTGATTTCCGCGAACAGACTATTATGCCGCTGTAGTCGGGGCAATTTACGGTGATCTCACTGGAAAGGAGTAATTTACCAACCGCAGAGGGGTGGGGCAAGGAACATAAGTAGATAAAGGGGGATTAAGTGCAAATTAACTGTACATAGCGGCAAGCCATTCCCATAATCCGACAGACGCAGGGGCGTAAATGTGGTAATTTCCCAGTTTTTACCTATTGGGCACTCTTCGCCGCTGGCGGTGGCCTGGGTACTGTTCGAGTCTTGTGTTGAGGGGGAGTATGTCGTTGGAAAGGTCTGATATAGAGAAGATCGCTCACCTTGCCCGCTTGGCGGTGAGTGAAGATGAGCTGAATTCAGTCGCCAGTGATCTCTCAAATATTCTCAATCTGGTAGAGCGGATGAGTGCTGTCGATACCACCGGGGTTGAGCCCATGGCCCATCCGCTCCATATGGTGCAACGGCTACGCGAAGATGTGGTGACAGAAGGCGATCAGCGTGAACTGTTTCAGTCTATCGCACCGGAGACTGAAGAGGGGCTCTATCTGGTACCCAAGGTGATTGAGTGAATCTCTTCTTTCACTGCGTCTAGACTTCGGAAATTAGATAACGGATCGATTTGAATGCATAGTAAAAGTATTGTCGAGCTTGCCGCCGGACTGCGGGCAGGCGACTTCTCCAGCGTAGAGCTGACTCAGGCCTATCTGAATCGTATTGCCCAGCAGAGTGAGCGGCTCAACTGCCTGATCACCTCGTCGGCGGAGAGCGCTCTGAAAGAGGCTGCGGTGGCAGATGCGCAGATTAGCGCCGGGGCGGCCAGTCTGTTGACCGGAATACCTATCGTCCATAAGGATATCTTCTGTACCTCTGGCATCAGAACCAGTTGTGGTTCACGTATGCTGGACAACTTTATTGCTCCTTATGACGCTACGGTAGTGGCCAAACTGAAGGCGGCAGGTGTGGTTATGTTGGGTAAGGCCAATATGGACGAATTTGCCATGGGCTCGTCCAATGAGACCAGTTACTACGGCCTGGTGCGTAATCCCTGGGATACCAATGCGGTACCCGGTGGCTCCTCCGGTGGTTCGGCTGCGGCTGTGGCTGCAAGACTTTGCGCCGCCGCCACCGGCACAGATACGGGAGGCTCTATCCGCCAGCCCGCCTCCCTCTGTGGTGTCACCGGTCTGAAGCCTACCTACGGCCGCGTATCCCGCTACGGCATGATCGCCTTTGCCTCTTCCCTGGATCAGGGTGGGCCGATGACTCGCAGTGCCGAGGATGCTGCTGTCATGCTCCAGGCGATGGCCGGTTTTGATGAACGCGACTCCACTAGCGCCGATCAGCCGGTACCGGACTATGCCGCCACCCTCAACGATGACCTTAGCGGTCTCAGGATTGGCTTGCCCAAAGAGTATTTTAATCAAGGGCTTGATGCCCAGGTAGCCGCCTCAATCGAGGCGGCTATTAATGAGTATAAGCGGATGGGTGCCGAAGTGGTGGAGATCACTCTCCCCAACAGCCATCTGGCGGTACCCGCCTACTATGTAGTGGCTCCGGCCGAGTGTTCATCCAATCTCTCGCGTTTTGATGGTGTGCGTTTCGGGCACCGCTGCGAAGAGCCGAAGGATCTCGAAGATCTCTATAAGCGCTCTCGTGGAGAGGGCTTTGGTGCTGAGGTGAAGCGTCGTATTTTGATGGGTACTTATGCGCTCTCAGCGGGTTACTACGACGCCTATTACCTCAAGGCGCAGCAGATCAGACAGCTTATTTCGGACGATTTCCGTGAAGCCTTTAAGCAGGTGGATGTGATCATGGGGCCGACAACCCCCACCACTGCCTTCGCCATCGGCGAAAAGTCGAATGATCCGGTGACCATGTATCTGTCAGATATCTACACCATCTCGGCCAACCTCGCTGGACTTCCCGGCATCTCCATTCCCTCGGCCCCAGCCGATGGAATGCCGGTGGGGCTACAGATTGTCGGCAACTACTTCCAGGAGGCGCAGCTACTCAATGTGGCGCACCGCTTCCAGCAGGTTACCGACCACCACAAGGCAGAGCCCGCCTAATCATCAGCCCCGGTTATTTATGGGGCACCAAGAACTCGGATAGGCATCAATATGCAATGGGAAACTGTAATAGGGCTTGAGATACACGCCCAACTGGCGACCAAATCGAAAATCTTCTCCGGTGCATCGACCGTTTTTGGCTCGGCACCTAATACTCAGGCCTGTAATGTGGATCTGGGCATGCCCGGTGTACTGCCGGTGCTCAATAAAGAGGCGGTGAAGATGGCTGTCACCTTTGGCTGTGCTATCGGTGCTGAGCTTGGGCGGCGTTCACTCTTTGCCCGTAAAAACTACTTCTACCCAGACCTGCCCAAGGGTTACCAGATCAGCCAGTTTGAGCTGCCCATAGTGGGGCCTGGTGAAGTGGAAATTCTCCTGGAGAGTGGAGATGCCAAGGTTGTCGGTGTCACCCGTGCCCATCTGGAGGAGGATGCAGGAAAGTCCCTCCATGAGGATTTTCGAGGCAAGAGCGGTGTCGATCTCAATCGTGCCGGAACCCCGCTTCTGGAGATCGTCTCAGAACCCGATATGAACTCCGCCAAGGAGGCCGTGGCCTATGCCAGAAAGATCCATCAGATTGTTCAATATCTGGGTATCTGTGACGGCAATATGGCGGAGGGCTCTTTCCGTTGCGATGCCAACGTCTCTGTTCGCCTGAAGGGCGATGAGCTGGGTACCCGTGCTGAAGTGAAGAACCTCAACTCGTTCCGTTTTCTTGACCGCGCCATCAATATCGAAGTGGAGCGGCAGATTGATGTGATCGAATCCGGTGGCAAGGTGGTGCAGGAGACCCGCCTCTATGATGCCAACAAAGATGAGACCCGCTCCATGCGCTCCAAGGAGGAGGCCAACGACTATCGCTATTTCCCTGACCCGGATCTGCTGCCGGTGGAGTTGGATGACTCACTTATCGATGCCGTCACTCAGTCGCTGCCGGAGTTACCGGATGCCAAGAGGGCGCGCTTCTGTGGCGATTATGGACTCACCCCTTACGATGCTGAGGGTTTGACTGCGAGCAAATCTCTGGCAGATTACTTTGAAACAGTGGCAGCAGATGCCGATGCGAAGTTGGCAGCTAACTGGGTGATGGGAGAGTTGGCGGGTGCCCTTAATCGGGAGAGTTTGAGTATTGATGAGAGCCCGGTGAGTGCCGGATTACTTAGCGGTATGCTGCGCAGAATCAGTGATAATACCATCTCCGGCAAGATCGCCAAGGAGATATTTGAGGCGATGTGGCAGGGTGAGGGTAGTGCCGATGAAATCATTGAAGCCAAAGGGCTGAAACAGATCACCGATAGTGGTGCTATTGAGTCGATCGTCGATGAGGTGCTGGCGAGCAACGCTCAACAGGTGGAGAACTATCGCAAGGCCGAAGAGAAGAAGCGGCCGAAAATGCTCGGCTTCTTTGTCGGTCAGGTGATGAAATTGTCGAAAGGGAAGGCCAATCCGCAGCAGGTTAATCAGCTGTTGCGGGAGAAACTGTAAGCGCTCCTTCGGCTGGTTTCTATTGTAGGAGCCCTGCCCTCGGGGCGATGGGGTTTTGTAGGGCGTGTGCGACACTCCTCGCGGCAAGGGCGCCGCTCCTACAGGGATGTGTGCCAATGAGCGCCAACCCTGAACCACACCCCCTTTTTATATTCTCAGTCGTCAGCTTTTCGTCATAGCTTCCGTAACGACTTTATTTCTCCCGTGTTCTTTTGCGTAGTAGAGGGCCTTGTCGGCGCGCTCAATCAACTCGCTGGGTGTATCACCGGGGCGGAATTGTGATACGCCGATAGAGATGGTGACTTGGCCGATGGGTTTTTTGTTCTTACTGTGAACCAGGCTGGTGCCGGCAATAATGTTACGAATATTCTCCGACAGGGCGACCGCGCCCGCCGTCTCGGTTTCCGGTAGCAGCAGGGTGAACTCTTCACCGCCGTAGCGTCCGGCGGTATCCCTGCCCTTGATATTTTTTTTCAGGGTGTCGGCGACAAAGCGGATCACCTTGTCCCCGACCAGATGGCCATGGGTGTCGTTGACTTTTTTAAAGTGATCGATATCCAGCATTACCACGCAGAATTTATTAGCGCGCTCTTCGGCGGTGGTGATGGTCTCCTCCAGAGTTTCAAAGAAGACCTTTCTGTTTGACAGTCCAGTGAGTGGGTCGGTTGAGGCCTGCTGCCGTACCTGATCCAACTCTTTGCGGAGGGCGCTCATCTCTTCGCTCTTATGGTCGAAGTCGCGCTGGATCCCCTCTACCGAGCTCTTCATCTGGCGGGTCTCATCCAGTACCGCGCTCATCAATCCTAGGACATCTTGCAGTGAGTCTGCAGAGTCGCAGCTGCTGTTGAACTCTTCCAGAACCTGACTGTAGCGGTTGGTGTTGGCGCCGGTGGTGCGTAGTGAGCTCGATGTATCGGTAAGGGTCTGCTGCATCTTCTGACGCATATACTGCAAGCGCTCAATATTGCACTCAGAGACGTAGTCGTTGAAGAGAGCTCCATTGATTTTGTTGGTAAAAGCGCCCTCTATATTGCGCAGTTCATCGATGCGTTCTGTTAGTGCCGGTTTGCTGCCACTGGCATAGTTGAACCATACAGCATAGTTTTCCGGGGTTACCGGGATGCCGTACTTACTCATCAGCGGCAGGGTCATGCGCAGGGTCTCAGCATGGGTATCGGGTTCTGAGCCGGTTTGTCTATTATGAGTAGTCAAAGGTGTTCCTATTTATGTGGTGCGGCTATTAGATTCTAGTACAGTATTGTCCGCTGTTGGGCAAAGTTTAGGTAGCACGGCTTGTTGATGGGAGAGTTTTATGATCCCTAAGCGCCTAATATATCCCGTTTCACCTATTTTTACTGCTCATCCCTCCCCCGCCTGGTGAATTTTATTGACCAGATCATTTTTCTCCTCTGTCGCCTGAACCAGATGGCGGGCGATCTCCGTCAGTTTGCAGCGCTCAGAGCGTGCATAGGCGCGCAGTGTCTCAAAGGCCATATGCTCGGTGACATCGAAACGCTCCATATAGATGCCGATAGCAACGCTGATTTCACGGCTGCGTTTGATAGCGCCGGTGAGATTACTCTCATTCTCCTGTAGGCGCTGGAGGTCGGCTGAGCGCTCAAGTGCAGCTTCTATGGTGGGGATCAGTTGATGGGTGTCGACCGGTTTTACCAGATAACCAAGCGCCCCCTCTTTGGTGGCTGACTCAACCACGTCTCTATCTGAGTAGGCACTGAGGAAGATAGAGTCCACGCCAGCTTGCTCGCGCAGCAGGCCCGCTGCTTCTATACCTTGGATGCCAGGCATCCGAATGTCCAGTATCGCCAGGTCAGGTGCTTCGAGGCAGCCAAGGCGTACCGCCTCCTCGCCACTGGATGCAGCTACAACCTCATATCCTGCCTGTCGCAGACCCTTTGACAGGGTGGTAAGTATCAGAATGTCATCGTCTGCAATCAGAATTTTATAGCCGGTCATTACTATTGATTCCCCAAGCGGGCACCTGTTGTCGTTATATTGCAGCAAGTCTCTTCCAGAGCGAATCTACCTACCTCCAAAGCAGTGCTCTGCATGCTGTTGATCGATTATAGGGATAAGCGAACAGCAGAACCAGATGTAACTTCTCAATAACCCAGCGCAGATGGATAACTTTCAGGTGGGTGCTGTGAGCGTACAGGGATCTATTCACCGCGTCTCCTGAAAAGTTGTTACTGTGTCCACTATGGCACGGACTTTTTGAGAAGTTACAACCCGCCTGTTTATCCTATGGCATGTCCTGGGATCTCAGATTTATGGAGTCTCACTTAGGTAGCTGTGCCATTGCTACGGTGTAGGTTTTTCCCTGCTTCAGTTTCTTGTAGTTACCGAAGACCTCCATAAATGCTTTCTGAACAAATTTTCTTAGGCCGGAGAGGGTCACTACATAGAAGCGCCCGCCAGGATTCAAGCGCTCCAGTGCATCGTAGAAGTAGAGGTAGTAGAGCTCTTTACCGGTTTTGGCAGGCAGGTTGGATACGATTAAGTCAAAATGGCGGTTGCCCACCTCGGAAAAGCCGTTGCTGAGGATTACCTCGGCATTGCTGATCTGGTTCAGTTGGGCATTTTTTCTGCTGTAGTCGACGGCGACGAAGTCTTTGTCCACCAGCAGGCTCTCTCCTTTGGGGGCCAGCTTCGCCAGCGTCAGGCCGAGCGGTCCGTAGCCACAGCCCAGGTCCAACGTGTCATCGCTCTCATTGACCTCCAGGTAGTCAAGTAGCAGCAGGCTTCCAGCATCGAGGTTTTTTGGGGAGAAGAGCCCCCAAGTGGTGTGGTAGGTGAGGTTGTGCCCCCGTACCTCCTCACTGAAAACGAGATCCTGACGCAATTTGTTCAGATAGTTTTGTTTTGCCTGATCAATTCTGGGTGTGAACATAGTTGTTCCTGAATAGGTTAAACTCTGCCGCCACAGGTTGGGCAGGCGGGATCGGCCTTTAGCTTGAGGCTGCGCCACTGCATATCCAGGGCATCTAGTAGTAGTAGGCGACCGGTCAGTGGCTCTCCTGTGCCGGTGAGTAACTTAATCGCCTCTGTCGCCTGGACGCTGCCGATGATGCCGACAACTGGTGCCAGGACACCATTCTCAGAGCAGGTCTCCTCTACTTCGGCGCTGCTTCCGTAGAGGCAGCGGTAGCAGGGATCACCAGGCTTACCGCTGAAGACGGAGACCTGACCCTCCATCCGGATGGCCGCCCCTGATACCAGCGGTCTCTTTTCGGCTACACAGACATCGTTGACCATAAAGCGGGTGGCAAAGTTGTCGGTGCCATCGATCACCAGGTCCGCTTTGGCAACCTCGACGGCAAGCTCATCTCTCTCCAACAGTCGGCTGATGGTCTCTATTTGGCACTCGGGGTTGATCCTATGCAGGCTTTTGCGCGCAGACTCCACCTTCAGTTCGCCGATCATATCTGTCGTGTGGATAATCTGGCGTTGTAAGTTGGTCAGATCCACCTTGTCAAAGTCGACCAGAACCAGTGCTCCGACACCTGCTGCGGCCAGGTACATGGCGATAGGTGAGCCCAGCCCGCCCATGCCGATGATCAGGACGCGGGATTGCAACAGTCGCTCCTGTCCCTCGAAGCCGATGGAGGGGAGCATGATCTGGCGGCTGTAGCGCAGTAGTTGGTCGTCGTTCATGGGTAATAAAGTTATCAGTTATCAGCGAGGAGGGTGCACATCATTTTCGTCCTGTTGAGTTTAACAAACTCCTAGCCTAACTATTCATCTGGCTTTGGGGTCGGAGTCGATTGCCCACATGGATGTGGGCAATCGACTCCGACCCCGGGTGAAAACTGCTGCAAAACCAGGTAAAGCTGAATAGTTAACTCCTAAGTTTCTTTCCCTCTGTGACGCGTTCTCTGTCGCCGAGATCGCGATGGGTTACCACATCCTGAAAGTCGCCGTCTCTCATTAGCTGTCGTACTGCACTGCCTTGGTCTGGGCCGTGCTCCAGTAGCAAACGCCCCCCATCTTGGAGGTGTTGTGGCGTCTGGTCAATAATCTGGCGTATATCGTCGAGGCCATCGACGCCGGCGGTGAGTGCCTTCTGGGGCTCCCAGGGGAGGCCGTCACGCTCCAGGTGGGGGTCGCTCTCTGGGATATAGGGTGGATTGCTCAATATCAGATGGAACCGCTCGCCCTCAGTCAGTGCATGACACCAATGGCCTTCGGCTGCGCGGATGTTTGGCAGATTGAGTTGCTTGAAGTTGCCTTTAGCAACTGCCAGGGCAGTGGTTGACTTGTCACTCGCGGTGATGCGGGTGAGTGGGCGCTCACTTGCTACCGCTGCGGCGATGGCACCGCTGCCGGTGCCAATGTCTGCGATGTGAAAAGTTGCGTCTGAGGGAATCAGTTCAAGCGCCCGCTCCACCAGTGTTTCGGTATCTGGTCGGGGGATCAGGGTATCTGGCGTGACCTTAAACTCCAGGGACCAGAACTCGCGTTTGCCGGTGATGTAGGCGATCGGTCTGCCATCGAGGCGCTGATTGATAAGTGTCTTGAATCTATTTAGCTGATCAGAGGTCAGCTCCTGTTCAGGCCAGGCAAAGAGGTAGCTGCGTGCTTTATCCAGTACGTTGGTCAGTAACAGCTCAGCCTCCAGTCGTGCCCCATCGGCAGCTATTTTCCTAAGCGTTCTGGATGCCTGTTTGAGCGCGTCGGCGATGCTCTGCCGCTGGCTTGTCACAGTGCGCTGCTGTTGGCCAAGTCGGCAAGAAGTTCGGCTTGATGCTCCTGGGTTAATGGGGAGATAATCTGTTCCAGGGCACCGCTCATCACTTCATCAAGTTTGTAGATTGTCAGGTTGATACGGTGATCGGTAAGGCGGTTTTGTGGGAAATTGTAGGTACGGATACGCTCCGAACGGTCGCCGCTTCCCACCTGGAGTTTGCGTTCCGCTGCCTGTTCACTGTGTTGCTGTTGCTGTAGTCCAGAGAGCAGTTTTGCCGATAGCAGAGAGAGGGCGCGCGCCTTATTTTTATGTTGTGAGCGCTCATCCTGACACTCCACCACGATACCGCTGGGGAGGTGGGTGATGCGCACTGCTGAGTCGGTTTTGTTGACGTGCTGGCCACCAGCACCGGAGGCGCGGTAGGTATCTATTCTCAGGTCATTGGTATTGATATCAACATTGTCGATGGCATCTGCTTCAGGCAGGATGGCCACGGTACAGGCGGAGGTGTGTATGCGCCCCTGGGATTCAGTCTCCGGAACTCGTTGAACACGGTGGGTGCCCGACTCAAACTTGAGATGTGAATAGACATTACGACCCGTGATGCGACAGATAATCTCTTTGTAGCCCCCCTGTTCGCCCTGGCTTTCACTGATGGTTTCGGCTTTCCACCCCTGCTGCTCGGTGTAGCGAAGGTACATGCGCAGGAGATCACCGGTGAAGAGGGCGGCCTCGGCACCACCGGTACCGGCTCGAATCTCAAGAAATATATTGCGCTGATCGTTAGGGTCAGCGGGGATGAGCAGTAACTGCAGCTCCGGCTCAAGAGCTTGGCGCGCCTCCTCTGCGGTGGCCAACTCCTCTTTTGCTAAGTCCGCCATCTCTGGATCGTCGAGCATCTCGCGGACGGCCTCAATCTCCTCTTCCAGAGACTGATAGCGCTGGTAACAGCCGACTACCGGTTCCAGTTGTGAGTACTCTTGGCTGAGACTGCGAAAACGATCCTGCTTGCCCTGAACCTGTGGGTCGGCGAGTAGTGCAGTGATCTCTTCGAATCGTTCAGCAAGCTGTTCGAGCTTGCCGTGAATAGAGGGTTTCATTCGTTGATCTGGAACAGTGTATTTGCCGCATCCAGAAGCTCTGAATGACCGTCAAAACCGGCCTGGCGGATCTGTGTGCTTGGCGTGTGCAGTAGTTTATTGGTCAGAGTATGTGCGAGGTATTGCAGTGTCTCTTCGGCACTTTTACCATTTTTTAGCTGCTTTAGTGCCCGTTTCAGCACCTCGTCCCGGGTTATCTCCGACTGGCGACGGTAGCCCTGAATGGTACCCACGGCATCCAGTGACCGCATCCAGCCCATAAACTCCTCAACATGGAAGTCGATGATCTCTGTCGCTTGCTCAGCAGCCTCCTGGCGTGAGCGCATATTCTCTTCGATGACCTCTTGCAGATCATCTACAGTATAGAGGTAGACATCGTTAAGCTCTGCTACCTCAGCTTCGATATCTCGCGGAACGGCAATATCGACCATAAACATCGGGCGATGCTTGCGTTTTTTCAGCGCACTCTCGACCGTACCCTTGCCGACAACTGGCAGTGGGCTGGCGGTTGAGGATATGACGATATCTGCTTCAGCGAGGTGGGCAGAAATTTCTGTGAGGGCGATGGCGTAGCCGCCGAACTGGTTGGCCAGGTTGTGAGCCCGCTCCAGGGTGCGGTTGGCAACGATAATACGTTTAATACCGTGCTGGCTAAGGTGGCGCGCAGCCAGCTCGATGGTCTCACCAGCCCCGATCAGTAGGGCGGTCTGCTGGGAGAGGTCGCTGAAGATCTGCCGTGCCAGACTGACTGCGGAAAAAGCGACCGAGACCGGGCTGTGGCCGATAGCCGTATCGGTACGTACCTGCTTGGCCACGGAGAAGGTGTGCTGGAACATGCGGCCCAGTAACTTGCTCGTGGTGCCCGCATCTCTCGCCGTCTGGAACGCCTGTTTTACCTGTCCCAGAATTTGCGGTTCACCAAGTACCATCGAATCGAGGCCACTGGCGACCCGCAGTAGATGGCGCACCGCCTCCTGTTCGTTGTGGGAGTAGAGGTAGGGTGAGATAGTCTCCAACTCCAGGCCATGAAAGCGGCTCAGCCAGCTACTGATATCTTCCCGCTCGCTACCTTGGAGATTGCAGTAGAGCTCCGTCCGGTTGCAGGTAGAGAGTATGGCGGTTTCTGTCACCCCTGGTAGCTCGGCGAGGCTCCTCAGGGCGGCGACAATAATGTCAGGGCCAAAAGTGAGGCGCTCGCGGATGTCGATGGGGGCGGTTTTGTGGTTGAGTCCGAGAGTAAGCAGTGCCATGGGTGTCGTATTTAGTGTGTAATAGGATATCTGCCGGAAGCAACGGTCACTTGGACAGGTTGAGTTTTTTCTCACTTCGGCGTGTCAGCGCTGAAAGAGAAATCTCAGGGGTAGTATCGTCTTTTTGCTATAACCTCTGGCGGTGTCGGAGTTGAAATTTTGAATTATCAAGGGCTTAAATACAAGGGGGAGTTGGCTTGTAGTCGCCACTGTTATCCGGCTTTTTACCCTATTGATCTTGGTAAATTCAGAAATAAGCATTTTTATTATTATGTAACATATTGAATTATAAGAGTTAGTTGACGCTTAATTGACGGGCTCGCCTTGGCGTTATGGGTTCGGTTAACATGAGCAATTCGTCGAGTTTATTGTGGGTGGCTGGGAATCTGATGGGGTTGATCTTAAAAATAGTTGTCTTGATACTGTTTTCGGTACTGTTTGCCGGCTGCGAAAGCCTGCCAAAAACAGGGGATGTAAAAACGGTAGAGGGTGCAGCGGAAGTGCTGCCGTTTACCGCAGCTCCACCACCGGTAGATGAGCTGACGCCAGAGATTATATTTGACACCCTGATGGGCGAGGTGGCGGCACAGCGTGGCGATCTGGCGCTTGCCTATCACCATCAGATGGAAGCCGCGATAGCGGCCGGAGATGCCAAATCGGCTGAGCGAGCCACCCGCATCGCACTTCACATGAAAAAAAGCGGACTGGCTGAAAAAGCGGCGCTGGAGTGGGTTCGGCTGGCACCCAATGAGATCTCTGCACGGCAGTTACTGGTGATGTTGCTGCTGCAGCGAGATGAGGAGGCCGATGTGCTGGAGCACCTGAAGGCGATTGTCCGCATCGGTCAGGCCAAGGGCGATAATGGATTTCTAAACGCCACTGCCGCAGTGAGTCGGGATCTGGGGCATGGCCAGTCGATTGCATTGATGCGCCGCCTGGTAGCTGAGTTTCCAGAGGATCCATGGGGGCGCTATGCGTTGGCACTGACAGCCATGATGCACAAGGACTATGACACCGCAGAAGTCGAAGCTAAGGGGCTCCTTGATCAGCGCCCAGACTGGATCAAGGCGTACTTGGTGTTGAGCCGTATCCATGTGGCGCGGGAGGATAAGGAGGCTGCCAGAACGCTGTTGGCGGATGCACTAAGGCGCTTCCCTGAAGAGCCGCTGCTACTGACCGCCTATGCTCGTATTCTGCTGGATGCAAAGGAGCTGGAGCTGGCATACGACCACTACCGCAGATTATGGGAGCTGGCACCGGATAATGAGGTGGCAAACTACTGGCTGGGGGTTTTGAGTCTTGAGATGGAGCGGGGCGAGGAGGCGAGAGGTTACTTTGAAAAACTGATCGCGTTGGGGAAACGCACTGATGTGGCAACCTACTTTCTTGGGCGAATCGAAGAGGATGCTTCTCAGCATGACAAGGCGATCGGTTGGTATCAGAAAGTACGTAAGGGTGAATTTTTTCATGATGCTCAGGTCCGGGTCGTACGTCTGTTGGTTGAGAATGGCCGTATAGAGGAGGGCCGGGAGTGGCTCCAGGGATTACGCATCCGCATGCCGGAGCAGGCGGTCCGCCTCTATCTGATGGAGGCAGAGGTTCTGCGTGAGCAGAAGGCGTTTGCAGAGGTGATGGCGCTCTACGGTGAGGCGTTGGAGGCGTATGCAGACAATCAAGACTTGCTCTATGCCCGGGCGCTTTTTGCCGTTAGCCAAGGGCGGCTAGATATCCTCGAGGCAGATCTTGGGAAGGTGATTGCAGCCAACCCGGAGCACGCAGATGCCATCAATGCATTGGGTTACTCACTGGCCGACAAGAGTGACAGGTATCAGGAAGCGTTGCAGCTGATTCAGCGGGCCCTGGAGCTGAAACCTGCTGCTCCCTCCATTCTCGATAGTATGGGTTGGGTGCAGTTCCGAATGGGTAATCACCGTCAGGCGCTGGAGTACCTTCAGCGTGCCTTTGAACAGTTGCCAGACCAGGAGATAGGTGCTCATCTGGGAGAGGTGTTGTGGGTGATGGGTGAGCAGGAGAAGGCACGGGCAGTGTGGCGTCAGGTGCTCGAAAAAGAGCCTGAGAGTCGCTATATACTGGATGTGATGGATCGCCTGGTGCCGTGATCCGTATGGATAGCAGCAACTGGCCAGCGCCTGCGAAGCTGAATCTGATGTTGCGGGTGGTTGGGCGGCGTGACGATGGCTATCACCTTTTGCAGACGGTATTCCAGTTTCTCGACAGGGGTGACCGGCTGGGATTTAGTCTGCGTGACGATGGCGAAATCGTTCGCCTGAGAGAGATTCCTGGTGTAGCTGCCAGTGATGATCTGGTGGTGCGGGCGGCGCGACTGTTGCGGGAGTACGGTGATCTAGGCGCGGGTGTCGATATCCTGCTGGATAAGCGCCTCCCTATGGGGGGAGGGCTCGGCGGTGGTAGTTCCGATGCGGCCACTACGCTGGTGGCTCTCAATCATCTATGGGAGGTTGGTCTGGATCGCCAGCAGCTCTGTGACCTGGGGCTATCCCTGGGGGCGGATGTCCCGGTATTTGTCCAGGGTGAGGCTGCCTGGGGTGAGGGAGTGGGGGAGCAACTACAGCCTCTTTCGCTCCCTGAGCCCTGGTATTTGGTGCTTATCCCCCCCTGCCAAGTCTCTACTCTAGAGGTTTTTACCGATCCGCAATTGACACGAGACACGCCACGGATGAAAATAGCCGACTTTCTTGCCGGAAATGCCCGCAATGACTGTCTGGATGTGGTGGTGAAAAACCACCCTGAAGTGGCTGTGGCGTTGGCTTGGCTCGGACGATATGCCGAGGCTCGATTGACTGGGACCGGAGCTTGTGTTTTTGCCGCCTTTGAGTCTGAAGCTGAGGCGCAATCTCTGCTGGAGCAGCTGCCGGATGGCTACCAAGGCTTTGTCGCCCGGGGTGTCAACCGATCGCCGCTTTTTGGCTGTCTGGAATCCAGAGTCACTACCGGTGGCTAGGTGAGAATAGAAGTTAATGGGGCGTCGCCAAGAGGTTAGGCATCGGGTTTTGATCCCGACATACGCAGGTTCGAATCCTGCCGCCCCAGCCATATTACTTTAAGTGTCTGTTGAGGGTTTCGCAGTGTCAGCCAGTGGAATGATGGTGTTTTCGGGTAATGCCAACCCAGAACTGGTGGCGGAGATTACCAGCCGCTTGAATTTGCCCCTAGGGCGGGCAATCGTTGGTAGTTTCAGCGACGGTGAGGCGATGGCGGAGATACAGGAGAGCGTCAGGGGGCGGGATGTCTACGTTGTCCAGTCAACCTCTCGGCCAACCAATGATCACCTGATGGAGTTACTGGTACTGATGGACGCCTTGCGCTGGGGTTCAACGGGCCGTATCACTGCCGTCATCCCTTACTTTGGTTATGCGCGCCAGGATCGTCGACCCCGCTCTGCCCGGGTGCCTATTACCGCACGGCTGATAGCCAAGCAGTTGGCCGCTGCCGGTGCCGATCGCGTGGTGACGGTCGATCTGCATGCAGATCAGATCCAGGGTTTTTTTGATATCCCTGTAGATAATGTTTACGCCCTACCGATCCTGTTGGGGGATGTGTGGCGGCAGAAATATTCCAATCTGATGGTGGTTTCACCAGATGTGGGTGGTGTGGTTCGTGCCCGTGCGCTGGCAAAGCAGCTTGATGATGCGGATCTCGCAATCATCGACAAGCGTCGGCCCAAGGCCAATGTCTCCCAGGTGATGAATATCATCGGTGATGTGGAAGGGCGTACCTGTGTATTGATCGACGATATGGTCGATACGGCCGGTACTCTCTGCAAAGCGGCCCAGGCGCTGAAAGATCACGGTGCTGAGTGTGTGGTGGCGTACTGCACCCACCCGGTGCTCTCCGGTCCAGCCGTTACTAACATCAATAACTCAGTGCTGGATGAGTTGGTGGTATCCAACACAATTGCGCTCCATTCAGAGGCGCAGAAGTGCGATAAGATTCGCCAGATCAGCATCGCCGAACTGTTGGCAGAGACCATGCGTCGTGTTGCCAATGATGAGTCGGTCAGTTCACTGTTTATGGAGTGAGGCAATAATTTTCTTTCCATCGACTGCCATAGTGGCAGTGGGTGGTGGGATAAACCATCACCGCCGTTTCTGGTCGCGGAACGGCGGTGTTTTTATTAAGCGAATGATTTGGAGAAAATCATGAAAGAGTTATTTGAAGTTGAAGCGCAGCTGCGTAGTGATACAGGAAAGGGTGCGAGCCGCCGCCTGCGTCGTACCGGCTTGGTACCGGGTATCGTTTACGGTGCTCGTAAGGATCCAGTGATGATTAGCTTGGTTCACACCGGCTTGGCCAGGCATCTGGATAACGAGGCGTTTTACTCCCACATCCTCAACTTGACGATTGATGGTAAGAGTGAGCAGGTTATTCTTAAGGATCTGCACCGTCACCCTGCCAAGCCTATCATCATGCACGCCGATTTTCTGCGTGTCAGTGCTACTGAGAAGCTCAAGACCCATGTTCCTCTGCACTTTATCGGTGAAGATTTAGCGCCTGGCATCAAGGCTGGCGGCGTGGTCTCTCGTCACCTCACTGAGGTTGATGTCATCTGTCTGCCTGGTGATCTGCCAGAATTTATCGAAGTTGATGTGTCGGCCATGGAGATCGGCGATCTCATCCTGATGTCGGGTCTCTCTCTGCCATCAGGCGTTGAGCTTACCTCTATGGTTCAGGAGGGCGATCACGATATGCCTATCGTCTCCATCCATGTGGGGCATAGTGGCTCCGATGAAGATGAAGGTGAAGGTGAAGAGGGTGAAGTTGGCGTCACAGAAGTATCCTAATCCCTTCAATGTAGCGGCGGGCGAGAGGTTTTTTCTCTCGTCCGCCCCAATGCAAAAAAAATGTCATCCCCTATCCGTCTTATAGTGGGTCTGGGCAATCCGGGCTCAGAGTATCTGGAGACCCGCCACAACGCTGGCTTCTGGTTTGTTGACCAGTTGGCTAAGTGTCACGGTGGTATCTTCAAGGTAGAATCCAAGTTTCATGGTCACTGCTGTCGTATTCGTGCCGGAGGGCGTGAGTGCTGGCTGCTGAAGCCGGCCACCTTTATGAATCGTAGTGGGCAGTCGGTATCCACTCTCGCCAACTATTTTAAGATCCCTCTGGAAGAGATATTGGTGGCTCATGACGAGTTGGATATGGCCCCCGGTGTCGTTCGTCTGAAGCAGGGTGGTGGGCATGCCGGTCACAACGGTCTGCGTGACATCATGAGTGCCATGGGTGGGCGTGACTTCTGGCGTTTGCGTATAGGCATAGATCATCCAGGAAATGCCAAGCAGGTGGTAAATTACGTACTGGGGCGACCGGGTCGTGCAGATGCGGATGCGATTGCCGCAGCGCTAGATGAGGCAGAGCGGGCGCTTGAAGATATTCTTAAGGGTGAGTTTCAGCGGGCGATGCATCGGCTTCACTCTGGGCGGTAGCTATCGCCTGATTCCCTATCTTGTGACTATTCAACATCAGCTGTCGATATTACTGTAGGAGCCCCACCCTCGGGGCGATAGGCCTTTGCAGGGAGTGTGTGGTGTTCATCGCGGCGAGGAGATCGCTCCTTTTCTAGGCATATGATGACCCATCGAGTCGGCCCCCATTGATTACTGTTTCACGCTAAAGAGGGTGCGCCCCTTTTCGTGGCGGGTGTGGACGTGGGTCTGTCCGCAGATTCCCCTGGTGAAAACAGTCCGGAAATAGGTATAGCTGAATCGTTACCCACCGTTTATCTATCTATAATCGAGTATCCAAGTTAACCACGCAAACTTGCATCTGTAGTGACTTCTCAAAAAGTCCGTGCCACAGGTGGGTGCTGTGACACCTTTTAACTTAACTTCATGGATCGGAGTCAAACCGTGAAACAAAGGTAGGTAAAATTGATGTGGTTGGACGGTTTGACTCCGACCCCGAGGTAGAAGCGACCTCTTTACTTCGCCCGGCCCCGAGGATGACGACCCCTATAGTACGGACTTTTTGAGAAGTTACGATCGCTATGCCTATCTTGTTGAATTATTAGTAATTGCTTAATATATGAAGTGCCTGATCCAGGCTTTTATTATCGATCTAAAAGTGTTACTAATACATTATATATAAAAAAAGAGCTGGATTTTCCAGACAGAAAGTAGTTTGCATCAAACTTCTGGATCCTGTTGTTACAGCAATATTCTGAATCACTGAACCCAAAGAATGATGCATTGTGAACTAGAGGGGCCTGAAGTGCATTGGTCTACAGGTTCACTTAATGTTCACTGAAATATTAAGATTTAGTACGCACGAAGCAAGCGCTTCGATCTGCATAGAAGTATCAAACGAGGATGGATGATGTTTAATAAGAAGCTTGGCGTAAAGGTGTTGGT
>JBEVXV010000542.1:29646-33419 GCA_040505915.1 Sedimenticola sp.
AGTACGCACGAAGCAAGCGCTTCGATCTGCATAGAAGTATCAAACGAGGATGGATGATGTTTAATAAGAAGCTTGGCGTAAAGGTGTTGGTTTGTGCACTGTTTGCCGCACCCGCTGTTTCCAACGCCGGGGTATCTCCGGATCTCCCATACCCCACCGGTGATGTGACCGCCGATCAGATTATTGATCAGGTCTACTATGTGAATCACTTTTACGCGTTGAAAAACTTCGCGATCACCAAGAAAGGGCGTGATATCACCGTGCTGGTGAGTAAGGCACAAGGCAAAAAGCCCTCAACCAACACACTTGAGCGTTATCTTAATAATAACTATAAGGATGATGCGACGGTACGCGCCAAGGATCTGGCTATTTTCCGCTCCGGTAAACTGAAGGGTACCGGTATGTTGATCACCGACTATGATGATGATGCGAAGAGTCAGTCCTATATGATCTGGCTGCCCGCACTGCGCAAGATTCGTCGCTTTGCACAACCGGCTCACGACGATGCCTGGGGTGGCACCGACTTCACCTTCGGCGATGTAGTTTTGCGTAAGCCGCACAACGAGACCCATGAGTTGTTGGGTAAGGCAACCTTCGAGGGTTGCCTGGGTGCCATGGATATCCCTGCAAATCAACGTTCACGCTATACCAAGAGTCTCCCGGAGGCGGCTTGCACACCGCAGGGAAAAGAGGTGTACAAGGTCAAGAGCACAACCAAGTTTGAGAGCTGGTGGTACGACAGTCGTATCAGCTATATCGATACCAAGACTTTTGCCGATTACCGCACCGAGTATTTCAAAGGTGGGGAGCTGGTCAAAGTGCTCGATCGTGATTGGAAGAGCCTGAACATGAGTGATCCCCGGGCGCAGGCGTGGGGCTACTGGTACGGCAAGACTACAGCTAGCGGCCATGAGACCTGGGCGGTGATTCCCGCAAAGGTTGTCGTTGCCAACGGTGACTTCAAAGAGAAGAAGTGGACTGAGAGGACGCTGAGAAAGATCAAGCGCTAAGTACAGGCCTGTGCAGCCCGTCCCTACCCGGGGATTGTGGCGCACCTCCATATGTTTAGAGGATTTCCAATCATGTTTAAAAAAACACCCCTTTCACTTGCCGTGGCTGCTTTACTGGTTTTGCCTGTTACAGCAATGGCTGAGATCGAAGTCTCCGGCTACGTAAAAAACGAAACGGCCTTCCACATTCAAGATGGCCAGCGTACCGGTCAAGCCACTACCACGCTTGATACGGCCAGTGACGATGTCGGCGATGTCATGAAATTTGAAAATTCCGCACGTTTTTTTGTCAATGGTGATGTTGGCGAGGAATCATCGTTTCATGTCGATATCAACCTTATTCATGATAACAAAGGCGTGAATTCTGATTACAAGGGCCATCGAAACTACACTCAGAACGATTGGATTCGTGAGCTCTATATGGACACTGAGCTTGGTGGTTGGTCCGCTCGTTTGGGTAAGCAGCAGGTGGTTTGGGGTACTGCTGACGGTATCAAGCTATTGGATATGATCAATCCAACAGACTGGCGTGAGTTCGTGCAGAATACTGCTGAAGACTCCCGTATTCCTGTCTGGATGGCAAACTTCGAACGTGACGTTGGTGAAAGTGGTAACTTTCAACTGATAATCGCTCAACCGGAGGAAAATAAAATTCCAGGGCTTAACTCTGGTGGTGATTCAGGTCACCCATTTATAATGAAGGGTGTTGATACTATCACAGGGGCAGTCAATGGCTTTCTAAACATTGCGCCGGCAATGGGTAAGGTTGCTTTTTTCTTTGCTGACGCGGGAGACGGTGCAGCGAACGGTGTCATAGCAAATGCTAACCTTTACAATATGTATCAGGGTGCAACTGTTGGGGAGTTCTCCACCAATAGCACTGATGCTACAAACTTCAAGGGGCTATGTGGCGGCAACTCTGACGCGAATTGTCTTTACAATGTTGCCAACTCATCGGTGATGGGGCAGAACAACTATGTGACCAATCTCTCCGATGTGTCAATTAACGCCGGTGTGGGTGTCAATGGAGCCGATTATACCCCGGCTAATCCCAGCTCTACTTTTGAGTTGATGGATAGTGCAACATTTGCGACCTTTTACTCATTTGCTGGCCTGACCTCGGAGTATCGCAGGGATTATCCGAGTAATACCAGCGCCAATCTTTCCTTTCGCTATGCCAATAATTTAGACAACGGCCTCAACTATTCGGCCAATTACGCATACCGCTATGACTCCAACCCTTATGTGGGTGTGCATTGGGAGGATCAGTCGGGAAATGTTCTAAATACAACCTACTCCAACAATAATATGGTCGCTATCGGTATGGGGATGTTCGCGGGTACGGGTACTCACACAACTGTTACCCTTAACGATGCTGACAGCTCCGCGCATGATCCTGTAGCGGAGGGCGTGGCTAATCTGGTGTTCACTGAGCGTCTTAACCGGGTGCACAATTTAGGTGGTGCTCTTGACTACGCCATGGATATGGGGGGGGCTCCAGTTGTTTTGCGGGGTGAGTTCATCTATGAAAAAGATGTCAAGACACCAATTATCGACAAAGCAGCGCTTGCTATTGGTGATATTGAAATGGGCCTGACCAATGAAGATGCTGATTTCTTCAAATATGTTATAGGTCTTGATGTGACGGTAATGACTAACCTGATGATTAGCGGTCAATTCATCCAGTTCCGTAATCTGGATTATGTTAATACCACCAGCACACCAGTGCGTGGTGGAGTCACCAGCCAAGTATCAGGTGCCAAGTACACAGGAGATGCGGCCACGCTTCACCTCTCTAATAATTTGGCTAGAGCGGAAGAGAACAAGGAGTTCATCTCCCTATTCTTCTCTAAGCCCTTTGGTGAGTCCCAACTGGGCCGTTGGAGCAACATCACTATGCTTGAAGAGGGTGGTGGTTACTGGAACCGCTTTGATGTCGAATACTCATTCAGTGATCAATTGGTGGGTAACGTAGAGTTGAATACCTACTGGGGTGATGAGAACACCATGTTTGGCCAATTCCAAGAGTCCTCCAACATTCAGCTTGGCGTAAAGTATATCTTTGATTAATGGCCAGCTGATCGTGTGATAGAAAAGGCGGTTTGTAAGCTGAGTGTTTACTGCCGCCTTTCTTCTTGCTGATTATTCAACGGGCTGTGTGGCAGGGTAAAGTTTCACCAGCAGTCTGGGTCAAGTTGCCACCCTTTTCTCCACCGCTTTGTGTATCCAAGCGCCTGAGGTAGGGATAAATTACTTATTCATAGGTGTTGAGTTAAATGGACAGAGTCGAAAAAGAGACCAAGTTTGCCGAACGCTATGCGGATTTTGTTATCCGTTACCGCTTTGTGATATTCATTACCCTGATTGTATCCACCCTGTTGGGTGCGCTGCAGATTTACAAGCTGGATGTTCGTAACGATCCCGATACTCTGCTGCCACCGAGTAATCGCTATGTGGCGACCAATCTCTATGCCGAGCACAACTTTGGCATGGGTAATCTCATGGTCTTTGCCCTCAAAATCAATGAGGGAGATGATATCTGGCAGCCGTGGTTTATCAATAAGGTGCAGGAGATTCATCGCAAGCTGGAGGCGCTGCCCAATTCACGCCCGGCCAACTTTATCGATATTGCCGCCCAGAAGATTAAATATATGGGCGCTGATGAGAATGGCCTCGTATTCAAGCGCCTTATCCCCACCGAGGGGATCAGCGATGACCCGCAAAAGGCAAAAAAGCAGCTCGCCTTTCTGCGTGAGGGGGTAA
>JBEVXV010000543.1:0-2423 GCA_040505915.1 Sedimenticola sp.
GTTGTTTTGTGCCAAAAACCCAGGGTAACGCATGGAACTCTGGGTCGTCCGGGGGATACATTGCAGTCGTGGACGACTGTCGTTCTAGTTGATAATGTGTGTAAATTGTCAGAACACATATAAACAAAAAGACAAGGATTCGGTGGTTGTGAGAATTGTATCGGTATATCCTTATGAAAACACTTGTAAATATAGCTAGACGAAACAATAGAATAATAGGGTCACCAAAATGGCAACACATCCGGGTACATGATTTGCCGAATACTGGTGAGATGGAGCCGCCTATACAAGTATAATATATAGGTACATATACCAATGTTTATGCACCTCCATTTTATGGATATGAGCAGTGTGATCCAGCGCAACAATCTACCCCATTGTACGCGTGATCGTCACCAAAAATTGTGTTGAAAAAGTAGCACGTTTCGAGAATGATGTCAAGTTTTGGCGAAAATTTCACAGCTGATGCGGAATTATATTTCGCATTTGCTGTGAGATGTCGTCAAATCATGTTACCTACAAAAACGAAGAGAAGAAAAAAGCTGGTATCCAGCATAATCATATTTTGAAATCACTTTCGGAAGAAAAAGTTCACACGTAGAAAGGCAAATCGTTCCACGCGCTAGCTCGCATATATTACGTACATACACATAACGGCAAAGAAAACATGTGTATAAATATATATCTACACACACAAATAACGTCTAAGAAAAAACCTCACAAAAAACAGGAGTATAAATATATATGTAAACACACACATAACGGTGTATACATACATATACGAGTACATACACTCGTGCATGCTCAATATACCCAAATATATGTGACGTACCATGAAAAAAATGGCCGAAATGCGGTTTGCAACCAGTGTAGTCCCAGACCGGGATCAGGGACTACTCTGGTTGCAATTTGTCAATGAAGCCCCCATGCCGCTTCTATTGAACACTGCAGATCATTATCATGTTCAGGATGCATGCTAGATGATCAGGAGCTACACTGGTCAAAACCGCATTTGTACCATTTTTCTCGTGGTGTGTCACATATATAGAATACCATGCCAGTGCCTTTGTAAACAATTCATCAGGATCAGCTCGGAAATGCAAGGACTTCCTCGGCATCGCCACAGAATTCCTGCGTGTTTCCTAGCATCTAATGATACACTCGATATCAAAAGACACTGGCATGTTATACACTTTATACAGCGATACAATTATATCAGCTTACCTGATTTAAACAAAACGAGGGCCTTGAGACAGGCGAACTCGGTGGAGTCGACACGCATAGAGACGAACCTCGCCAGTACCTCCTGTAGTGTCTTCAAGTGCATGGCGAACAGCATGCTGCGATCTGATTGGTCAGTCATCGAGTACCCACAAGCCAGCAGCAGCGAACCTGTAACAGAATGTAAACACTTGAGTAATCTGAGCCTTTCTTACATTGATTTCAAGTATGTCAGAAAAGTACGAAATTTCCAAATGTGCTTTTGCTACTATTTGCATGCATCATTAGATCAGCTATCTCTGCAACAGATAATTCCAATGCTTATGTGGCTGTATAGTATTGATAGTGGATTTAACTCTTTCACCCCTATATATCCGACATGGAATCTCCAATTCTGATATTCAGACCAATCCATTTGCCATAAAATTGAATTCAGACAAGTCCATTCTTCAAACAAGGGGTGCTTTTTTCTATTACCTATAGAAAATACTTGCAAACAGTGCAGATCCAGATGAGACGGTTATTATGAGCCGGCTCATCTGGATCTACACTGTTTGTAAACCCTGTCCTCTACAGAGGTCTCTAGGGTTGAAAGGGTTAAGTATACTTACTGACATCAATCGGCAGGGACCACTGTGCAGCACTAAGGATGAAAAGTTCGCTCCACGACTCCTCCAATAGAATCGCCTGATCTCTGAACGGAAGCGTGAGGAATGATGGGATACTTCGCGCCCATTTTATAGTCATAAACAATAGCTTAGCCGCAGTTTCGTACGTGGTCTCGAGACGACTGCTGGAGTACGGGGTGTTGTCCAGACGCTCGCTGGCCGGTGGGTACAGAGTGCTCATGTTGAACAGACTGTTGCTGGGCACATAGCTGGACAGATAGCCGGGAAAGTCGCGTCGCGATGACGTAACCGGTGACGTCAGGGCGGGTCTTCCGCTGGTCGATGTCTCCAGGCCCACTGTAACCAAGGTAATGAAACAACATGAAAACAACGGTGAAGCTAAAGATGTGAGAAACGTACCTAAGCCTATCGGGAGTTTAATAAGAGCATATTTTTGCTAAACGTCGCGTGAGTACAAGCTCTGCTTGATATGAAAGCATATGCGCCGCATCATGAGAAAACCTGTCTTATTGATTTTACGATCAGTGTAGATCCTGATCAAATTGCGGACTTACACGGTCTGAAAAGGATCTA
>JBEVXV010000544.1:0-4783 GCA_040505915.1 Sedimenticola sp.
TTACTTTAAACAATATTTATTTGATAAATCATACATGAAGTACATTGACATCAAACAATCATGGGATTGGACCGAAAGCATAACTTGTCGTGGTCCTCTCCCAATATAGAACATTACATGAAAAACATAGTTCAGCAACCAATGGAACCATTTACATGAGTGATGTGAAGGGATGTTGACAACAGGAGAAATGATTAGCAAGAGAAAGAAAGAAAGGAAAAGAAAAGAATAAGGAGTATATACTAAAGAAGGAGGATATTTCGGGGATTCATAGGACTGCAAGTTCCTCGTGAATGCTGTGTGATAAATACGTAGTCTAGATAATTACATGAAGATAAAGTTGTACCTATGTATGAGAAGAGAAGCGCTTTGTATCCAGGATGTATGCTTGTACTGTTAAAAACATGTTTTTGTTATCTTCGTAACTGTTTCCAGGAATTCCAGATAGTAGATGTCTCTCATTTACGTTATGAGGGAGTGAATTAAAATGTAGATTTCTTATATCAGAATAGCGCGTACACGTAAATAGGAAGTGGTATGTGGTTTCAACGCTCCCGCAATTACAAAGAGGACTTATTACCAGATTCTTACGAAATAATTGATCATTTAATGAACTACATTCTGTTCTAAGTCGGGTATGCATTATTTGGCCCATTCGATTACCGTCATAATAGTAGGGTGGGATATCAGGAGGAGACCCACGTATTCTGCTCTTGAATGTAGATAGGGATGGGCTGTCACGGATATTACTATCAAGAGTGTTCCACTGTCGAACAGTCGTTGGCAGAAAAGATTGATAATATATGGCTGTTCTGGCATGAGGTAATTGATAGTGATCTGCATTTCTTAAGGGATAGTTTGTAGTATTGCCAACTTGCTGCGGAAGGAGATTACTTAAATAAGGTGGAACAAGTTCATTTTTCATTTTGTACAACATTATTAATTTTTGCTGATCGCGCCGAGTTTGCAGAGTTTGCCATCCGGTTTCCTTATATAGATTGTTTAAACTACACAGTTTAGTACACCCAGTCACAATTCGTGCAGCCTCTACCTGGATATTTTCTAATTTTTGCTTATCTCCATCAGTACAATTATCCCATATGACGCTACTATATTCTAAGAGGGGTCTAATGAATGATAAATACATCTTCTCTAACGCTAAACGGTCTATGCGAAATTTTAGGCCTCTAAGAATATTTAGTCGTTGCCAAGCAACTTTTGTGATATTGCTAATATGGTCATGCCAATCGCCGGTACTAGAAAGTGTTACGCCAAGATGTTTGTGGGTAGATAAACTTACTATCTGCGTATCATTAAATACTAAGGGTGTGTGCGGACGTGCCTGGTGCTTCAAAGAAAACAACAAAGAAACAGTTTTTGTAGGGTTGAACCTTACTAGCCACTTGTTTGCCCAGCACTGAACAGTACTAAGATCATTATTTAATGTTTGTGCAGAATCTACAGGGTCATCTACGATAATAAAGAGACTTGTGTCATCTGCGAATAAGCGTATGTTCGATTGTATATTATTAACGATATCATTTATGTAAATGAGAAAGAGTAACGGTCCAAGTATAGAACCCTGAGGTACACCGGCCGTTACATTTTTCCAGTCGGAACTTTGGCCATTGATTACGACTCTTTGTTGTCGATCAGAAAGATAGTTTTCCAGCCAAGATAAAACTGTTCCATTGATTCCAATGTTTCGCAGTTTGTGAATTAACCCTTTATGCCAAACCCGGTCAAATGCTTTACTAATATCAAAGAAAACAACACGGACCTCTTTACCTTCATCAACAGCTTCGCAGAACGTATGGTATATAGATAGTAGTTGGTTAGTAGTGGAGTCTCCTGGAATAAAGCCTGACTGGAAAGAGGTGAGCAGATTGTTAGTACTAATATAATTATACAAGTATTTATGGACACAACGTTCCATAACTTTACCCAGACAACTAAGTAGAGATATGGGTCTGTAATTTGAGGGCAGAGTATGGTCTTCTTTTTTGAAGACAGGCACAACATTAGCTTGCTTCCACTGTGAGGGAAATGTTCCTGAACTAACTGAGGAGTTGAAAAAAATCGATAATGGAACAGCCAATGAACATCTGGCTTCTTTCAAGATACGTGGGTGAAGCAGGTCAGGACCGGACGCTTTAGACGTATTTAAGGACGATAAAACATCGATAATGTCAGTAGGTGTTATATTGAAAGACGACAGTGCTATATTAGTAGGAACAGACGGATATAGTGGATCTGATTGCGTGTCGTCGACCGTTGATTGGGTGATAAAATAATCATTTAGAAGTGATGCTTTATCGATATCTGATTCATATGAATTTCCATTGTATTCTAGGGTTGGGAGTGATCTCTGGGTATTGTTTAAATTCAATAATTGTTTAGATATTTTCCAGAATAATTTAATATCAGTATCATTACTTTTAAGTTTTAGTGCTAAGTCATCATTGTACTTAGTTTTGGCTTTCTTGATTTCAGCTATCACTAGATTTCGTTTTGTTCTAAATTTAGCCCAGTTAGTTATAGTGTTTGTTCGTTTGGCTTTTCTATATAGTCTTTTGCGCTGTCTGATAAGTTTACGTATGTGTCCGGTAACCCATGGTTTATCTGTGGGCCTAATTAGTGCTGTTTTATTGGGTATGGATTCGGATGCTGCATTTAAAATTGTAGAGGTAAGGGAATTGCATTTATTATCAATGGTTGATTCGTCAGATAGATATGACCAGTCAGTTTCCGTAAGTATTGATCTAAGTTTCTCATAATCGCCTACATTGTATTTCCAAATTGTTCGTCTGTATGTAGACATTTTGGGCTTCACAAATTTGAAAACGGCAAAGATTGGACAGTGATATCTGACATAGTTAGGGAGAAACGGATCGCCAACTGCACTATAAATTACATTTTCGGCCTTGTTTACAAACATTAAATCAATCAACGATGACGAATGTTCTGTAAAATGTGTTGGGGATCTAATGAGTTGATGGAGGCCAAATTGTAAAGCTATGTCCTCTATCCGTTCGTTGTCGTTTTGTTTTAGCACATTTAGGTTAAAATCACCCAGTATAATAATATCGTTTATTGATGAATTTTTTGCCCTATCTATACTCATATGTATGCAGTCTAGGTAATCCCTTTTGGCGTTTGGAGGACGGTAAAAACCACCAATTAAAATATTTTTTGAGTTAACCTTGACCTCGACCCAAACTACTTCTAGGGAAGGAACCTCCAAATCGTGTCTTCTAATCGCGGTTAGTGAGTCACGGACATATATTGCCACGCCACCACCAATACGACCTTGTCTGTCTGACCTGTAAGGAGGGGAGTAGTTTGAAATTGATATGGAGTCGGTTAGTACTGTATCATTTAGCCAAGTTTCAGTAAAAACAGCCACGTCATAAAATTGTATTTCCTGTTCGATTATGTCCAGTTTTGGTACCAGACTCTGTATGTTTACATGATATACACTGAACAAACCCATTATATATTCAAATGAACATGTAGAAGCGTCAGAATCGGAGAATGTCGATGATGGTCCGGGATTGGGGTGAATGTCCCCTGATAGATTTAGTGCTAAGCAGGAGAACCAGAGGGCAATAATGAGTAAAGACATACATGCAATGACCTTCAGTAGTTCTGCATTCAAGATTGAAAATTTGACACCTACGTTTTTCCGTCGGGTGTTTGCTACTAAGTTCAACTGTCTTTTCTCATTTCGTAAAAATAATGTCAAGCTATATATGGATATTTTGCTTTCTGATGAACCTCTAGAGGAGTGTACGTACAGACAGATAAACATACACAATGCGAATCTAATCATACATGAGGTACGTTTCGAACTATATCTACTAGTACTGGTGTTCCGTGTTGAGCAATGAAGATGCATCATGTTACGCTTGCCACCATTATCAAAAAATTAAGGAACACCAGCATGTGCAGCGTTTGAGGTGTCAAATTAATCACACGGGCTCCTGTCTTCGAGTAAAATAATCTACATTCCCCTGAATCCCCGAGCAGACCCTCTCGGTGAGAAAGAAAGAAAATACTGTATAGTAGAGAGATAGGCATAGCAAGCAGAGATTGCACTATTTCCAAGAACATCGCTCTGATGAAGGAAATAATGCAAGATAAACATGGCCATGGGGGTGTGAAGATATCAATGCATTTACAGTTGTGGGCAGATGTGGCACGGGCTCAGACAAAACGAAACTAGGAGTAAATATGTCAATAACAAAGCAGCTCAAACGTAGTCATAAGCATGGGAAAGCTGATCGCCCATTGTGATTGCGTCAACTGACTCCGACCGGCCGGGAAATTTTCGCAACTTGTATAAGAACGATATGTAAAACGCACGGCGAGTGACCATGTGGCCTGAACAGCTGACCAATAAGTTTTTTGTTGTGTACACTAGCGACATGTAAGTCATCCCGTTGGTAAAATATGCGGCTTGAGAATTGCGTTTGGTTTTGACTGAGCCAGGAACAATCTGCCTATTAATTAGTGGTGGAATAGTGACGTATAATACATTTCATATATATAACCATCAGAGTACATGTAAGGACTAACACAGATAGTTAACACAGATCAACAAGTGATATTGAGGAAGTGCATGGCATGCGCAATCTTTGTAAGTGAAAAAGGTAGACGGTCATATGCATGTCACAGATTTCAAATTGTTGAATGGTGTGGATGAGCCAATGAGACTGTGGTCCCAGTACTAGGTAGGGATAAGCTTGGTCTCAAACCTGAACCAAGATGATAACACCAACAA
>JBEVXV010000545.1:0-7665 GCA_040505915.1 Sedimenticola sp.
TTATAACGCACCCGCTCCCCCAGAAGGCAGCTGCTGACACCTATCTTCATCCTAGAATCCATAGCTGGACGGGGTAAAGTGTGCATTTACGATCGACTCCATGGTTGAAGGAGTTAGGGTAAGTGTGCCATTCACACCATAGCTCAACCAAGGCCTCCAAGATTGTACTCGATAGCATAGCGAATGAGTCCGCTTGTCGTTGTTATATCGAGTTTTGTTTTTATGTTCTGTCGATGCTTCTCAACGGTCCGAACCGAGATATCCAATTGCTGTGCAATCTGCTTATTATTATATCCCTCTGCCAATAGTCGCAATACACCCTCTTCACGCTGAGTCAGCCTCGCATTACGGTTTCCAAACAGTGACTGGGAGGCGCCTGCCGAGAAATGGGTATTACCCTGGTGTACAGTGCGTATCGCATTAACCAGTTCATCACAAGAGACATCTTTGAGAACATAGCCGGAGGCACCAGCCTCCATCAACTGCACTATATATTCACGGCTATCATGCATCGATAATATCAGGACTCGTGTATCAGGATAATCTCTATGCAGATGCTGAGTCGCTTCCAGTCCGTTCATCAAGGGCATCGCCAGATCCATCAGCACAACATCAGGTGCTTTATCTGCCACCGCAGCAATGGCCTCTTCACCATTGCTTGCCTGACCAACCACCTCAATATCCTCAACAGACTCCAGGCGAGCCATGATCCCATCCAGAACCAGCCGATGATCGTCCACCAGCACTACCTTGATCAATTCAGCATCTTCCATTTGTCGTCTCACCAACTTTACTGAAAAATATGGGTTGCAATCCGGCTTCAATCACTGTTCCTTTACCTGGTGCGCTATGGATAAGGCAAATTCCACTCAACAGTTCAACCCGTTCCCGTATATTACACACTCCAATGCCAGGCCCCTGCTGCTTGTCCATATCAAACCCCTGTCCATTATCCGCTATGGACAACCAGGTCATCCCTTCTGCCTGTCGAGCATGAACCCTAACCTGATTGGCATTTGAGTGTCGCTCAACATTGGTCAGGGCCTCCTGTACGACGCGATAAAATGTGATCTCTATATCTTCCGGCAGCCGTTTTGTCGACAGCTCATAATCCAGATTGGTCTCAATTTCGGTACGTTCTGAAAATTCCACTAACAGACTGTTCAGCGCCACCTTGAGTCCCATATCATCAAGCAGACTTGGGCGAAGGTCATGAGATATCTGCCGCACTTCGCTGATTGTATCTTTTAATATGCTGAGGCCTTTCTCAAGATCCTCTTCTGCTGCAGGATCTGATCGTTTCACTTTCGCTGCCGCCGCCTCAATCCTAAACAGTACTGAGACCATCATCTGGTTAATTCCGTCATGCAGTTCTCGTGCAAAACGACGACGCTCGGAGACCTGAAATTGTACAGATTTGTGAGCCAGTTCCTGCAGGCGGCTATTGGCCAGCCGTGCCTGATGAAGATTAATTGCCACACCAATCAATATCACGACAATTACCGTGCCTGAGAGTATTCCCAACACAGTAAAAAAAGTGTTGCGCACATTAAACTGTACCTGTTGTCGCGCCTTGGCTACTTCACGGGAAATATCATCTATGTAAAGACCGGTTCCCATCATCCAGCGCCAACGCTTTAGCTGCACGACATAACTTATTTTCTCTTCCAGTTGTCCTGTTGATGGCTTATTCCATACATAACGATGAAATCCCCCCCCCTCCTCCGCCACGCGAAGTAGATTTCTAATTACGTAATCCCCATTGCGATCCTGCAGGTCAATGAGATTTTTCCCTACCAGTTCATGCAGCTTTGGATGCACTAGGTTAACGCCATGCTTGTCGTAAACAAAGAAGTAACCATCATTGCCATAGGTAAGCCCATTGAGGACACGTTTAATCTCGGCCTTGGCACCTGCTTCATTCAGTGCTTCATCGTTAATAATGTGCTTAATAGAGGTAAGCGCTAGACTCACATAGTGTTGTAACTCACTGCGCTTGGATGCGATCAGGTGCTCTTCGAAAGTCTGAATCTCCTCTTCACTTAGCGTTTGCACCTGTTTCAAACTGATATATGTAATTGCCAGCGTCACCAGCACAAGCGGCAGCAGTGCGAGTAACAGGATTTTTATCTTGAGTGACATGTAAAACTCAACCTGCAAATCATGTCAGCCCATAAAAAGCAGGCAATAGGAGAATTGAGAGCAGCACACAAACCTGGATCAATATGTAGGGCATCACGCCACGGTAAATATCGGTAGTACGTACTTCAGGGGGAGCCACCCCTTTGAGATAAAAGAGACTGAAACCAAAAGGCGGAGTTAAAAACGATGTTTGCAAATTCATCGCTATCAAAATAGCAAACCAGAGCATGCTAATCCCCATCGCCTCAGCGACAGGAGCTAGCATCGGCACAATAATAAAAGAGATCTCAACAAAGTCGATAAAGAAACCCAAGATCATAATCACCAACATTGAGAGAATCAGGAAGCCCCACTTGTCACCAGGCAGTTGCATCAACGCTTCCTCGATAATTATGTCGCCACCGGTATAGGTGAAGGCCATTGAGAATGCCGTTGCACCCAGAAGAATAGCAAACACCATAGCGGTCACCTTAACCGTTTCAAGTGCACTATCCATCACCATCTTCCACTCCAGCTTTCTATACAATAGCGCAAGTAGTAGTGCACCCATACCACCGAGAGCTGAAGACTCGGTCGGTGTTGCTATACCGGCAAAAATAGAACCCAGTACCACCAAAATCAGGATCAAAGGTGGCAGTATTGCCTTCATCGCCTGAAATACTTGCTGCCCTTTATTGCCGATATGTTCATCCATTGGTAATGCGGGTGCAGAGTGCCTGTACCACCAGGTATAGATGAGGATAAAGGCGATATAAAGACCGATCAAAATCGCACCAGGGGCTACGGCAGCTTTAAACAGATCACCCACTGGGATACCCAAAACATCACCAAGAATAATCAGAATGATTGAAGGGGGAATGATTTGTCCTAACGTACCCGAGGCACAGATAGTTCCACAGGCAAATTTTTTGTCATAGTTATATTTGAGCATGACTGGCAATGAAATAAGTCCCATTGCCACCACCGAGGCACCTACCACACCGGTTGATGCAGCCAGCAGCGCTCCAACCAGAATGGTTGATATAGCAAGGCCTCCCCGTACGTTACCAAACAACTTACCCATCGACTCCAGCAACTGTTCAGCCAGCTTAGTCTTCTGCAACACGATGCCCATAAAGATGAACAACGGGATTGCCATTAATACCGTATTCTCCATAATCGATTGAATACGGTAGGGCATAAAAGCAAACATATCGGGGCCTTCAGCAAAAATGCCAAAGAAGAGTGCAACACCTCCGAAGGTAAAGGCAACCGGGTAGCCAACCAGTAACAGCACCAGTGCCACGAAAAACATTACTATTCCAATCACGATTCGTTACCCACTAATTAATGTCGCTGAAAGGTGCATCTTCCGACTCATCTTCATGCACACCACGGAGCGTATTGATCGAGTGAAGAATCAACCCCAGCCCACTCAGAGACATCGCTGTAAAAGCAATCGGAATTATGGACTTGATCAACCAACGATATGGCAAGCCGCCGGGGTCACCAGACTGCTCACCCAGCTGCCAGGACTCAATAGTAAAATTCACCCCGTACCAGGCAACAAGAAGGGTAAAAGGCAGAAGCAGTAGCAGGGTTCCAAAAAGGTCTATCCAGGCACGTTTGTTCTTATCAAGTCGCTCATAGATCAAATCAACCCGGACATGACCACCGTGTCGCAACGCATAGGGAACTCCCAGCAAAAAAATCATAGAGTAGAGGTGCCACTCCAACTCCTGCATGCCTATCGAGACATCATTAAACAGATAACGCATGATGACATCATAAAAGACGTTAAGTATAAGCAATAAAAAAAGCACAGCCGCTAGAAAACCTAGCCAATCTGAAAAACGGTTAAGTATCTGTTCAAAACGTAACAGTGACATGATTAACCCTTTATAGGGAATATGAGGAGTTAATTTTAAGCCGATAAGTAATCCGATGCACCTACCGTACTTGAAAATAGATAGTCTGTTTAGTTACACTGCTGCCCCGTTAACTTTGTAGTATGTTGCAGTAACTCCTTGTGTGGAGGTGTTTTTTAGGGCGCATATATCAACAGCAACATGACATACTGCAATAGAACACTCCCTCTCCCCAAAGGGGAGAGGGGGTTGATGAGACAGCAGTGGTTTAGCTAGAAAAAACAGCCGCTGACAACTGCTGTTTTTTTCAGTAGTGAGCCTACTTGCTGCTCTGGATATATGCCGTATCTGAGATCTCAGTCCAGACTCTGGACTTGGCCATGTAAGCGGCTTGAGAGTCGATTATCTCCTTTGCAAGCGAGTCTTCTTCTGCACGCGCAGACAGCAGCTCTTCATTGGCTTTACGCATCGCAACGATAACGTCTTTCGGGAAGCTCTTCACCTTAATATTGGGGAACTCCTTCTTCATTGACGCCCAGTTCTCACCACTCGCATGGTAAGACTGAATATACATATCATAGGCAGATGTACGCATCGCTACACGCAAAATCTCCTGCAGATCTGTAGGCAGTTTCTTCCAAGCTCGTTTGTTGATCATGAACTGCAACTCCGTAGCAGGCTCATGCCAACCGGTGTAGTAGTATGGGGCAATTTTGTGAAAACCCATACGCAGATCAAGGGAAGGACCCACCCACTCCAAGGCATCAATAGTACCGCGCTCCAGTGCAGTATAGAGTTCACCCGCTGCAATATTGGTTGGCTTGGCACCCAGCTTGGCAAGAACTTCACCGGCAAATCCAGGAATACGCATCTTCAACCCTTTGAGATCAGCAACACTATTGATCTCTTTCTGGAACCAACCACCCATCTGGTTACCGGTATTGCCGCCAGGGAAGGAGAGTATGTTGTGTTTGTCGTACACCTTTGCCATCAGCTCCATGCCGTCGCCGTAGTAGAACCAACCATACTGCTCAGGTGCCGTCATACCAAAGGGCATGGTGGTAAAAAACAGGGTGTTTGCATCCTTTCCTTTCCAGTAGTAGGAAGCGGAGTGGCCCATATCATACTGGCCGGAACGCACCATATCAAAGATGCCCAGTGCCGCCTTATGTTTGTTTTTAGAGTCGATAGTGATCTTGAGACGGCCATTAGACATCTTCTCTGCCATCTTGGCGAAATTCTTGGTCGCATCACCAAAGATAGGGAAATTTGACGGCCAGGTTTCTGCCAATTTCAGTCGATAAACCTTGTCTGCTGCAAATGTTGGACTGACCAGCCCAACAATACAGACCGCAGTAACGACCAGTTTTTTTACTAATGTAAGTTTAAACATCGTTTGTCTTCCTCTCTCGTTATAGGTGTCACTTCTGCTTGTCTCCAAGCGGGAGATTCCAGCCAAACCATCATGCCAACTGGCCACAAGAGAAAATAGTCGTGTCATCCCACCCGTGAATACGTAGTTTTACGTAGATCTGGAAACTATGATTAAACATCGCGCAGCAGTCTGCTGCCGTCATTCCGTGTCATCTCAGTAATACAGTTACCAAAAGTTGTGTTGGGCTCGCAGACGTAATCGAGACCACTCACTCGCACCCTATCACCGCCCAGCTGGCGCTAGGGGTCGGCATTGAACAGGTTGTCGCTTACACCTTCCCGCATCACCTTTGATATCGGCGGCAGTAGGTCTCGGGGTAGGTAATACAGGTCTGATCCATGACGTTATCCATGGTGATAGTCTGACCGGGAAGTACTTCGGTGTATAAACACATCCAGAGGGGTCAATATCCGCTCAAAGGCCTTTTTTCATGGGGCAATATACGAATTTTAATCGATTTCTTCATCAGATTTTATCTTGAACCTCAACGTGATCAGCAAATCCTGCACCCGCTTCAGTGTAGACATTAAACACGGCGGTTGCACCGGATTGTCGCAATTGTTCCACCTCATCAGGGTACCTTGCCGTTGCGGCAATACGTCCGGGGAAAGAGATCTTCCGCAGCTGCCCCAGCGCATCCAGATTGGCTTGTAGATTGGGCAACGCCAGCATGACAAGCTTGATGCTGTGGTCTCGTTCTATCTTGTCCCAAAAGTCGGCATCACTAGGATCACCTAGCAAGGCTTCGCGCCCCTCCGATTGATGTCTTTTGACCAAATCGCTATCAAAGTCGATACCTACCACGGTATCGCCATGGAATTCACGCATTCGGTCATAAGCGCCGCTGCCAACTCGACCCATACCAAAGACCGCTATGGTGGCACCGAGCGTATCTAGCAGCATGTCATCCGCAAGCCGCTCTTTGTGCTGAAACCTTCGCCAAAAGTTCCTGTACAGACTGTAGATTCTGTCATCCCTGCTGTTTATCGGTGCTGCAACGACAAAAGAGAGTGAGAGGGTAATAGCAATAACCACCAACCACTCACTATCTATCCAGCCATTGGTTACGCCAATCGCGGTAACGATCAGACCAAATTCACTGTAGTTAGTCAGATTCAGGGTCGATAAAAGCGCTGTCCGTGCTCGAAGTTTGAAGCGGGTCATTAGCGCAAAAAAGAGCGCCGATTTGATAAAGACAAGAGGCACTAGAAGGAGTCCGATGACCAGCGCCTCCAGCGAGAGTTGTCCAGATAGGCCGATGGAGAGGAAAAATCCTACCAGGAATAGGTCCTTGAAACCCAGCATAGATTTGGCCATCTCCTTTGATTTGGGATGGGTTGAGATCAGTAGCCCCATGATGAGCGCACCCAGGTCATCTTTCATGCCGCCCAGCTCAAACAACTCAGCACTGCCCAAGGCCAAAACCAGGCCATACAGAATCAACAGTTCGCCATGCCCCGTTTTTTGCAATAGATGGTGAAATAGTGGTCGCAACGGGATGAGCAGAAACAGGAGCAATGCCCAAAGTGAAGGGAGCTTGCCCATGGATACAGCCAAAAAGATGACTGCTGCCAGGTCCTGCATAATCAGGATGCCGATGGCGATGCGCCCATGCAGGGACTTCATTGACCCACGCTCTTCCAGCACCTTGACCACGAAAACAGTGCTGGAAAAACTCAAAGCAAAGGCCAGCATCAGTGAAAGTTTGAGATCCAGGCCGGTGAAGAGAGGCGCACCCACCAGCGCCAGGGCAAAGATCACCGTGCCAAAGAGGGTGATGATGATTGTGGTATGCAGTACAGTCACCGCCCACACCTGCGGCCTGATCAGTACCTTCAGATTCAGCTTCAAGCCAACGGTAAACAGTAGCAGCGTGATGCCAAGATCTGCCAGTTTTTGTAGCATTTCGCCGCTGGTGAAGCCAAAATAATTGAGCGCAAAACCGGTCGCCAAGAAACCTACTAACGGCGGTAGACCGAACAGCTTGGCCAAGTATCCCAGAACAAAGGCCAGGGATATCCAAGCAACATCACCCAGTGCTATAGCAACCCATTCAAAATCCATCTACTATCCTTGCTCAGCCCGATTTAGGACTAAAATTTCTACTCAGAATAATGATCCCCACTGCATGCGGACGGGATATTAGCTGATCACCCAATCAATACGCCGCTAACGGCGGGGAATTGGACCCCAGGAGATTAATTTTAGTCTAAAAATATCTCTATGCCGATCCGTGGAAAT
>JBEVXV010000546.1:0-6433 GCA_040505915.1 Sedimenticola sp.
GGTGAACCCGTGAGCGCAAGCGTCGGACCGGATACTGAAAATAACTAAAATAACTAGGGTCAGATACACGTTACGTGGTTATAGCATTTAATTTGTATCTGACCCCAGTTATTCCGTATTCTGTATTCTGTATTCTGTATTCTGTATTCTGTATTCTGTATTCTGTATTCTGTATTCTGTATTCTGTATTCTGTATTCTGTATTCTGTAGATAACTGATCACATGCTTGGAGTTGCCGTTGATCTCCACCTGATTGGAACCCTCGGCAACGTTATCCTGCACCGTCTTCTCCTCATCCAACACCGCCCGCATCTGATCAAAGTAGGCCACCTCCAACTTGGTACCCAGCTTGACCTTGCCGCTATTGGGCTCAAGCTTTCCCAGCAGCAGGTTGAGGAGCGTTGTCTTGCCGACACCGTTGGGGCCGATGACGCCGATGCGGTCACCACGCAGGATGGTGGCGGTAAGATCCTTTACCACCGGTTCGCTGTCCCAGGCATAGGTCAACCCCTCCACCTCCACCTCCACCTCCACCTCCACCACCAGTTTGCCGGAACGCTCAGCGCCCTGCAGAGCCATGTTCACGGTACCGGAGTGTTGACGGCGTGCGATGCGCTCCTCGCGCATCGTCTTCAGCGCCCGCACCCGCCCTTCGTTGCGGGTACGCCGCGCCTTGATCCCCTGTCGAATCCACACCTCTTCCTGGGCCAGCTTCTTGTCAAAGCGGGCGTTGGCCTTCTCCTCGGCGTTGAGCATCTCCGCCTTGCGGCGCAGGAAGTTTTCGTAGTCGCCGGGCCAGTCGCTAATCTGCCCCCGATCCAGCTCAAGAATACGGGTCGCCAGTTTGCGCAGGAACATACGGTCATGGGTAACGAACAGGAGGGTGCCGTCATAGCCCAGCAAAAACTCCTCCAACCAGTCGATGGACTCGATATCGAGATGGTTGGTGGGCTCATCCAGCAGCAGCAGATCGGGCCCCTGCACCAGTGATCGAGCCAGCAGCACCCTTCGCTTGAGACCACCGGAAAGGGCCTGAAATTCGATATCTGGATCGAGGGAGAGGCGGGAGATCACCTGCTCCACCCGCTGCTCCGTCTGCCATCCATCGGCCGCTTCCAGGTCGTGCTGCACGCGGGAGAACCGCTCAAGCAGTTCGTCACTGTAGTCGGTGGCAAGAAATTGGAGTCGGAGTAAAATTAATCATCATAAAGGGATGTCTTAATTTTACTCCGACCCTGATTTCAAGAGGGATGTTTTGCGGGAAAACATGCCAGTTGTTGACAGAGATGGCGTTTAGGAGTGAGTATGAGGTCATAATTTGCATGGGAACTGCGAAAAAGAAAAAATGGCACGGATTCAGACGCTGGCAGGGAGCGATGTGGCTTCGTTCCCTCAACATGAGCCAGTCTGAGGTTAAATCCGGCGGCATATCCGGCGTGTAAGGTTACCGATAATAACAGAATAAAAAACAAGGCTGTTCTTCTGATGTTCACGAACCTGCATCTCTTCCACTGATTATGAGTTACGCTAAGACATCACCGCCTATTCTGCCCGACCTGTTCGAGAGAACACGATTGTTCGACTTGCTAAATCAGTATCGCGACCGACAGGCGATCTGGGTTCAGGGGCAGGCTGGGTCGGGTAAGACAACGCTGGTTGCCAGCTATATCAAGCAGCATGACTTGAATCTGATCTGGTACCAGGTGGATGCTGGCGATGATGATCCCGCTACCTTTTTCCATTACTTCAGTTGCGCTGCCGAGAAGTTGCTTCCCGAGTGGGATAAGCAGTTACCCGCGCTGACGCCCGAGTCATTGCCCAGTCTGATGCTGTTTGCCCGACTCTACTTCCGAGAACTGTTCGATAAGCTGCCAAAACCGCTACTGCTGGTGTTCGACAACTTTCAGGAGATTGCACCAGACTCCCCCTTGAATAAGATTGTTGAGGCTGCACTGAATGAGATCCCGCAAGAGATAAGTGCGATTTTGATCAGCCGAAACCCACCGCCCCCATCATTTAGCCGAATGCAAATTAACCGCACTTTGGCGTTGCTGGATCAGAATGCATTGCGACTCACTGATGAGGAGTCGCTCGGCATCGCCCAGCTCTGGCTGCCGGGTGAGGTTCATGCTGAAGCGGTTCAGCGCATGAATGAGTTGGTCAATGGCTGGATAGCCGGCTTGGTGCTGATGCTTGAGTATGGTGGGCAGGAAGAGTCGGCTACAGAGGTTGGCAGGGATCACTTCTTTAACTATTTCGCCAGTGAAATCTTCGATACGCTGGATGCTGATAGGCAACGGTTTCTGTTGCAGACTGCCTGCCTTAGCAGTCTGACCCCTGTGGTTGTCCGTGAGTTAACCGGGATGGTTGGAGCCGAAGCCATTCTTGAGGATCTTTGCGAACGTCACTACTTCACTAGCAGGAGTAGCCAAACTGAGACTGTCTATCAGTATCATCCGCTGTTTCGGGAGTTTTTGCTCAGTAGAGGGGCGAGTGATCTCGGAAGCGAAGCCTGCCAGCATATAACCACCAAGGCCGCCCATATTTTAATGCACGATGGTCAATCCGAAGAAGCAGTTCGATTGGCGCAAATAGCTACTGATTGGCCGCTCCTGTGCAAAGTTATCAGCCAACAGGCTCCCGTTTTGCTGGATCAGCAACGCTTCCAACTTCTTGAACAGTGGCTGAGGCAACTGCCGCAAGAACAGCTATATGCTTCCCCCTGGTTACTCTACTGGTTTGGTTGTTGCCGTCTTCCTTTTGATCAGCAAGAGAGTGGCCGACACTTTGATTTGGCTTATAGGGGCTTTAAGGTGCAACAGGAGCAACAGGAGCAACAGGAGCAAAATGGCATGCTGCTTTCGGCAAGCGGTGCCATCTTGTCTATTATGACTGAATGGGATGATTTCAGGCCATTGGATCCATGGATCATGGTGCTTGATAAGATGACGTGTGAGACTCCGGCCTATCCATCCAGTAGTGTAGAGGCAATGGTTGTGCTGGCCATGCTCGGTGCCTTGCTTTTTCATAGGCCGCAGCACCCAGATATGGCACGCTGGGAAACAGATGCGGATAGGCTCTTGCGTGAAGATGATATTGCGATCCCGTTGCGAATTGATATCGGCAATGTGCTGGTGCATTGGCACTACTGGAAAGGTGATCTGGCTGCTGCAACACGAGTTACCGATATTCTGACTCAGCTCATTGAACATGCTGGGTCTGTCACCCTGCCCAGACTTCAGTCTGTGATGAATCATGCTATTCATGGCTGGCACACTGCTGAATTTGACCGCTGCCTTGATCTTGTAGCCGATGGGCTGGCAATGGCCACAGAGAGAGGCATTCATATCATGGATGATCGGCTGATGGCGCAAAGCATCTATGCCAGCCTGTCACAGGATGACCTGCCGACTGCCAAACGATTTCTTGGTCAGATGAAACCGGTTCTGCAGGGTGGGCGGCGCCTTTCGATTAGTCACTACTACTATTTGAGCAGCAATTACCATCTTATTGCCGGTGATCTGGAGATGGCCCTGCAGCATGGGCAAATTGCAGTAGAGATCAACCAGGAAGTTGCCGCTCCCTTCCCAGAGGGGCTGGCTTGCCTCACTCTGGCTCAGATTCATTTCGAGATGGGTGAGTTGGAGCGGGCCACTGACTTGCTGGCCAAGGTTAGACAGTATGCCCAAGATATACGGAGCCGGACCCTGGAACTGATGTATGAGCTGATCTCTGCCTGGTTTGAACTCCAGTGTCAGAATGACCAGGCGGCTATATCCCACCTGCGGCGTGGATTAAAGCTGCAACGAAAAATGGGCTTCTTAAATATTCCGGGTTGGCGCAGCAGTATAATGAAACCACTACTACTCAAGGCGTTGGATAACAATATCGAAGTGGCGTTTGTCCAGAAGCTTATCTACAAACGTGGCCTGCTTACTGATGCCCCACCACAAGCGAGTGAAGTGTGGCCTTGGCCAGTGAAGATCTACACTCTGGGGCGTTTCTCTCTGATCATCGATGGCCAGCCGTTGCAATTCAACGGTAAGGCGCAACAGAAACCACTGGAGTTGCTAAAGGCGCTGATTGCTCTTGGGGGTCGGGAGGTCAGTAAGGATCAGCTGATCGACGCCCTCTGGCCCGATGCAGAAGGTGATAAGGCACAACGAGCCTTGGATACTACCCTGCACCGGTTCCGCAAATTGATTGGGCATGAGCAGGTGATCCAATTGCAGGATCGGAAATTATCACTTAATACTCAGCTCTGTTGGGTTGATATCTGGGCCATGGAACGCCTGCTGGGACAAATTGAAGAATTTCCACATCAAGCACCTGATGGCTGTGAGCAGGTTCTGAAACTGCAACAACATCTCTTCTCACTACACAAAGGCAGTTTTCTGAGCGGTGATAGTATGCCGCTTTGTATTGGTAGTTATCGGGATCGATTACATAATCGGTTGCTAAACCGGCTTGGCCTGCTGGGGCGCCATTGGGAAAACCAGACGGACTGGAATCGGGCGTTACAGCTTTATCAGCAGATGCTGGAGATGGATGATCGCCAGGAAGCGATCTATCAGCGACAGATGGTCTGCTACCGGAGTCTGGGGCTCATTGCCGAAGCAATGGCCGTCTATGAGCGCTGCCGCAAGACACTTTTTACCCATCACGGCATTTCACCTTCAGCTGAGACAGAAGCACTCTATCAGAGCCTGCGTTGAGCCTGTTTTGATGCTTCTAGTTCCTTCTTATGTAAGTTATCTGTAAGACCTCCCGTGCTAATTTGGTCACCACTGCTTTTGCAGGGTGCCGACTGTCAGCAAGCTAATATGGACTGCAATTTCTACACACTCCCATTGCGAGATGGGTTCGGAAAGCCACTGGTCTTCATGGGTGAGTCAGGGAAGACAGCCGGGTTGCCTGTAAAAAGCAGATACAGATGAGGATTGACTAATCTAAAACCAGGAAGGAATCAAGGGATCAATATGAAAATATCACGTCTTTTCAGTGGGATCTGCATCTTCACAATTGCGATACTGTCAACATCTGTTAATGCAAGCTTGGTGGTACCCGCAGGCCTTAACCCAGGTGACAACTATCATGTCGTTTTTGTGTCATCAACAACGAGAGGCCCCACATCTTCAGACATTAGCGATTATGATACACATGTACAAAATGCTGCAGATGCAGCTGGGATTGGCACGAGCATAGGACTCAATTGGCGCGCAATAGTGTCAACAGAGACCGTTGATGCCATAACGCACTTAGGATCGCTGTTTAGCGACAAAACAACGATCCCGATCTACAATCAGAACGGCGATTTGGTGGCATCAAGTTTTGATGATATGTGGGGTATCCTTAGCAACCCTATACTCTACGACGAGTCCGGAAATATAAATCGCTCCTACACCTATACAGGCACAAACATCTTTGGAGTAGCAGCCGATCCGCTTGGAAATGCTGGAGGCTATTTTACATATGGTAATCCACCAAAAAATGGGTACAACTGGGTCGATATGGGCTCCTACAACACCCTCTATGACAGGGCTTTTTACGGGATGAGTGCAGAAGCAACCGTAGCGGGTGTAGTACCCATTCCCGCAGCAGCATGGCTATTTGGCTCAGGACTACTTGGCTTAATAGGGTTCTCAAAACGCAAGAAAGCTGCCTGATAACAGAATAGTAACTACAATGGACTCCGTTATGGTTTGCCCTAGCGGGGTTTTTCTTTGCTCGTTATTTGACCGCTGAGTAATAGGGAGTAATAGGGGACAGACCACGGTTTCCGCCTCCCAAGACTTCAACCGCCACTGAATAAATCATACGAATCCAGCATCTTCCTCTTGCGTGGTCGCCCTGACTTGCCTGGCGCTACCTGCCGCCTCAGCATAGCTGTAACTTGCGTCTAAAATTGTGAATTGCCCAAGGCATAGTTGCCGTTTGTCGCAGGTCAGATTTTATCGACCATACTCGGATCAAGCTGGTAGCGAAATAGTTCCCGGTAGGCAGTTTGGCAGTAACGAAATTGGGGTCGGAGTAAAATTAATCACCATAAATGGATGTATTAATTTTACTCCAACCCTTACTTCCCTATCTCCCGCATCCATGCAGTCGTGTATCCCGCTTTTTTCCCGACTAAGTCCAGAAACCATCTATAGTAACGCCTCCAACTCTTCCCAACGCTTATAGGCCTCGGCAAGCTCCAACTCCAGCGACTGCAGCTGCTCATTCGCCAGTGCCATCTCATCGGGAGTCTGCTGATAGAAACCGGGATCAGACATTGCCTCCTGCAACTGATCAACTCCCTTTTCCAGCTGCTCAAGCCGTTGCGGCAGGGCACCCAACTCACGCTGATCCTTGTAACTCAGCTTTTTCGGCTTGGCGGCACTCTCCCCCGCTGGCTTATTCGCGGCTTTGAGCACCTGTTTTTTCTCTGCTT
>JBEVXV010000547.1:0-4635 GCA_040505915.1 Sedimenticola sp.
TTTCTGAAAATCATTGCCGTGGCAATCGACCCACGCCCGCTGCCAAGTTGCACCATTTTGGCCATTAGTCAGACGCCCATCAATTATTCCAAGCCAGTGCGCCACCTCCCCAGGATCAATACCCAGAGTGTGCAAACCCTGTTTTGCCAAGGGCAAGAGTTCACGGCAGAGATCGGCAGCACTCACCCGCTTACCGTCCAACCAGACGACATCTGCTCTGAGACCCTTTTTAGCCGCACTATAGAAGTTGCTTTGGGCATCCTCAAACGGCAGCCGTTGTTCCGGCGGCACCACCATTCCACCCAGTGCAGTGATGGCTCCAAAGAAGAGAGCCGCATTGGCGATGGAGTCAGCAATGGAGGGGCCTGCCGGCACCACACGGTGCTCCAGACGCAGATGGGGAACACCGGTATCATTGAACCCCAACAGCGGGCGATTCCAGCGCCAGATGGTGCCGTTGTGTAGGCGTAGGTGGGGCAGTTGCCCTGGCTCATCCATCAAGCGGGGAAGCAGTACTGGGTAACGATCGCAGTTGACTTGAAAACACTCCATGATGCTGTCAGATAGGTAGCGGGTACCCATGGTGACCCGCTTGGTCTCCTGTGAGTCACCAACACTGATAGACTGTTCAAACAGGGGGATACGTGTCTCATCCCACAGCCCGGAACCAAATAGAAAAGGGGAGTTGGCGGCGAGCGCCACCATCGGTGCCGAAAGAATTTTGGCCGCATTATAGAAGCGTCCCGAAGTAGCCGGGGCCAGTTTCAGATGGATCTGAAATGAAGTGGTTGCCGCTTCCAGCATCACATCGTCATGGATAAAGCGAAGATGGTCCCGGCCCTCGATATCAATCTGCACCGAGTCACCTTTGCGCTGGCGACCAAGCTGTTCATCCAACGCCTGATAGCGCTGCATCGATGACATGTTTTCCAGTAAGAAATCGCTGCGCCGCACCGTCGGCAGTATGCCTATCATCGCCAGACGACTATCCAGCTCACCCGCCACCTGCCGACAGCGACTCCAGGTCGCGGCAAGGCCATTGGCCATCCGGCTCAACCCATCACCGCGAAGAGCTTGCGGCTCGCCATTAAGCTCCAGGTTAAAGCGGGCAAGCTCCGGTACAACCTGGGGGTCACCCAAACGCTCAATCAACTCGTTATTGAGCGCCACAGGCCGTGCATCACGGTTAACCAGCCAGGCTTCAAGCTCAAAACCACCCACTGGTTCGCCTGTGGGAAAAACTCCATCGGCAATCCACCCGGCCAACTCCCGGGTTTCATGCTTCAGGCGCTGGGAAAACTCCTCAAAATCTTCAGGGGTAAAGTGACTGTCTGCAATCTCCTGCCCCACCACGGCCTCCTGCTATTTTTTAGAAGCACTGAATGAATCTGGCCACAACCATTGGGTAATTATAATCTTCCGATTTATGGTTTGATCACGTTTCGTTCAGGGGTTCCTTAGGTACCCCTCTAGTAAGGCCAGCCGCTCAGGTGTCCCTACATCAACCCAGCTACCACTATGGTATTCTCCACTGACCAGTCCTCTTCCCATTGCCCTACGCAACAGCGGCGCCAAGGGAAAAGTACCCGACTCACAATCAGAAAATAGCTCAGTCCGGTAGATTCCGATACCACTAAATGTAAAACAGTCCGTTTCACCCTCACTCACCATGCCAGAGTGCAGGCAGAAATCCCCCTTTGGGTTGTGCTCAGGATTATCCACCAATAGCAGATGCGCCAGTCGCTTTTCAGGACAGGTAGCCTGGGAGAGATCGTAATCACACCAGACATCGCCGTTGATTACCAGAAAAGGATCCTCTCCCAGCAGCGGTAAGGCATTAAATATTCCGCCACCGGTTTCAAGGGCTCCGGGTGGCTCAGGGGAGAAGAGAATCTCCACACCCCAACGCGCTCCCGTACCAAGAAACGCTTCTATCTGTCCACCTAGATGGGCATGATTCACCACGATACGGTGGATGCCCGCTGCTGCCAGCGCAGCGATGTGATACTCGATCAGCGGTTTGCCCGCCACCGGCAACAGTGGCTTGGGGGTGTGATCGGTGATGGGGCGCATGCGTTCTCCCCGGCCAGCAGCCAGGACCATGGCACTTAGGGGTCTCTCTTTCATGCCCAGCATACTAGCGAGTTACTGTTCATATAACAAAAGTGGCTACAGGCAAAAATCCAGTGATCGTTGGTACGTCTACTCAAAGCTCAGGGTAACTATTCAGTGGCCCCTGTTATGAGGCTATTTTTTTTCCAGGTGAATAGTTACAAAAAGAAAAAAACAGGCGATGCCAGGGCACCACCTGTTTTTGGGGGGGGAGCGCAGAAGATCAGAGCATATATCCAGTCTCCTCGTGCTCAACATGATCCAAGCCTTCGAACTCCTCCTCTTCACTGATTCTCAGGCCACCGGTTACCTTGGCAACCAACTTGAGAATAATGTAGGTCATCAGTGCGGTGAAGATGATGGTAACCACCACGCCGACAAACTGAACGGTGAGCTGCCCCGTCACTGTTTCGATACCCTCGGCAAAGCCGTAACCACTGAATACCCCTAACTGGGTTGAGGAGAAGATACCCACTAACAACGTACCCAGAATACCGCCAACACCATGCACTGGGAATACATCGAGAGAGTCATCAATCTTTAGTACACGCTTGATATACTGTGTAGAGACGAAGCAGACAACCCCAGCCAACAGACCGATGATCAAAGCGCCGCCAGGACCAACAAAGCCAGAGGCTGGGGTAATAGTACCAAGACCCGCCACCATACCGGTCACCGCACCCAGGGCGCTGGGCTTGCCAAAGCGCTTCCACTCGATTCCCATCCAGGTCATAGCGCCGGTAGCTGCCGATATATGAGTCACCAGCATCGCCATTGCCGCATCACCGTTGGCCGCTAGGGCACTGCCTCCATTAAAGCCAAACCAGCCCACCCATAGCATCCCGGCACCGGTAACGGTCATAGTCATATTGTGGGGGGGCATAGCGGTGGTAGGAAAGCCCTTGCGTGGACCAACCACTATCGCAGCTACCAATGCAGCAACACCGGCAGTGATATGCACCACTACACCGCCCGCAAAGTCGTACAAGCCCATCTGAGCCAGCCAACCGCCACCCCAGACCCAATGGGTCACAGGGAGGTAGACCAGCACCAACCAGATGGTGCTAAACAGCAGCATAGAGGAGAACTTCATACGTTCGGCAAAAGCACCGATAATCAATGCTGGCGTAATGATCGCAAAGGTCATCTGGAAGAGCATAAACAGGGGCTCTGGGATATCACCCAAAAGGGTATGCCGCCCTATACCCCCCATCATCACCTTACTGAAATCACCGATCCAGCCATTGCCTTCGCCAAAGGCCAGACTGTAGCCAAAGATCAACCAGACAATAGAGGCCATACCCGCAATGGAGAAGCACTGCATCAAAATAGAGAGGACATTGCGCGAGCGCACCAGCCCACCATAGAAGAGTGCTAAACCGGGCAGAGTCATAAATAGTACCAGCGCTGTGGATGTGAGAATCCACGCGGTATTGGCGCCATTTATCACCGCCTCCTCCGCCAGTGCCAGCCCGGGAACCAGGGCCAACGGGGTAAAACCAAACAGTGCTCTCTTCATAAAGCGATCTCCGAACAGAAATTTAACGCACCCAGATAGGGGGAAATAGTTGGCGGTTAGGACAGCACGATTCACGCCAATTTAATTTCAAATTAAATTTCAGTGTGTTAGGCAGCATATATGCCAGACTGAACAGAGGTACGCACCATTTCGGCACCACAATAAAGGAGGAACGCACCCTATTGGTGCGCCATAGATACGGCCATCGCCAGGCTGAAGGCTAGGAGCCTGTCCGAGAATAGGCACCGTAGCGAGGGAAGTCCATTTTGAGTCATTTTTTTCGGTCATTTGAGGCGAATAGTTACTCTTATTCAACGAAAATGAGCGGAAAAAAGGGCCGAAATGGACTTTCCGCAGTAGGCGTCCTATTCTCGGACAGGCTCCTAGGGGGACAGACCTCTGTATATTCTTTCGCGAGGCCTACGGATATGCTGTTTTTCCTACCGTAGGCAAGGCAGGAATGTTTGTTGGTGGAGCCTATGGTGAAGGGGAGGTCTATCGCAAGGGGGTATTTATAGGAGCCCGCTCACTGACGCAATTAAGTATAGGTCTACAACTGGGTAGCCAGACCTACACGGAGATTATTTTCTTTAAGGATAGGTATGCCCTTAATAGATTTACCAACGGCTCCTTCAAACTGGGGGCACAGGCATCTGCAATTGCGGTAACGGCAGGAATATCCGCCGATGTCGATTACAGCGACGGCGTGGCTGTATTCACTCTACCGAAACAGGATCTGATGTATGAAGCAGCCGTAGCGGGACAGAAGTTCAGCTTTGACCCGGCTAAAGAGTAAGCGCCTAACCGCAACTAGCTTCATAACCAAAAATAAAGCCCCATGGTCATAGACCATGGGGCTTTTGTATGGTGGCTAAGGGCAGAATTGAACTGCCGACCTACGGGTTATGAGTCCGTCGCTCTAAACCATCTGAGCTACTTAGCCGTGAATTCGGGGAGGAATATACCGAGGCTCCTCCCTCCTGTCAATGACATCCTGTCAGACG
>JBEVXV010000548.1:0-3771 GCA_040505915.1 Sedimenticola sp.
AGAAGTTTACTCTTCGCTAGCAGCTGTAGTGTCTCACACACAATCATGATGGAATAACAGGAGGGTGCCCAGTCGGAGTCCAACAAAGTACTTCGCATAAATTTTTGTGTAGGTCGCGAGCTCGAAACTTTACCTGGGGTGGGCCAAAAACATTCAAGCCGTTTGTATGATATACGTCAAAGGGAAGGAAACCTGACACGAGAAATATTTCTTGCCTTGGGTATCCATAATGCAGAAAAGTTGGCGGATTCTATCGACTTTACACCATGGCATCCACTGGATGGTGCTAGATCAGATGATGTCGTGGTAAATAGACAAAGTAATGAATCCGCTGGCAAAGACAATACACGTGAAACACGTGACCGGTTGAGCGAAATGATTGACATTATGTCAGCAACGCGATTAAATGGTCCCCCACGGCAGTATTCGGATATCGCGAAACCTCACAATACCAACGAAGAGCGAAACTCAACCTTTGATTTCCGCTCTGACCGTTCTCGTGACTTCAGAGAATTCAGCAAGCAGTCTGAACGGTATACGCCCCCTTCGCGGTCTACCAGGCGTGAATTCTTTGATATCCGTGGAGAACGAGATGACTTATCCGATAATTATTATGGTGATATTGAAAGATCCTATTGGGGATCCATCAAATCACCGAGGCCTAGTCGTGATGGGTCAAGATTATATGATCAGTCCAACTACAGGGACTGCTCACCGGGGCCTGGTCGGGATGATCACCGACATGGAATGAGTCTACATGATCAGTCCAACTACAGGGACTGCTCACCGAGGCCTAGTCGTGGTGATCACCGACAGGGGCCAAGACTATTTGATCAGTCCGGATACAGGGACTGCTCACCGAGACCTATGTCTAATAGGTATTCCCAGCATAATAGAAATTCTAATGATGACACTTTCTATTCAGAATCGTCTCAAAGAAAATCAAATGTAACCTTACCCAAGTCAATTTCATTTGATGGGAAGGGTGATTGGCGAGCTTTCAGTACAAAGTTTACCACATTTGCAGAAGGCCAGAGATGGTCAACGAAAGAAAGAAAGAATAATCTGTGCTGGAGTTTTGAGGGAAAAGCCAGCGAATATTATTCCAGACTGGTTGAACGGGATCCGCAGATAGATTATTTCGAGATTTTGCGGAAAATGGAAATGCGGTTTGATATCCGCGATCTCCCAGAGACGGCCCAAGTATACTTCTCATATGCTTCGCAGTCATCCAAAGAAGACTTGATTGAGTGGGCAGATAGAGTGTTCACTATGGCAACTAGAGCCTACCCAGACTTGTCTGATAATCAGATTGCGAAACATGCCATCTTCAAGTTCTGTCAGGGGTGCACTGACAAAGCAGCTGGCCACTATGCCGTAAATTTAAGACCGCTAACCATGGAGGAGGCCATTGATAAAATTCGTTGGTATCAACACACTGACCGGGTTATGTATGGTCGGGGCCGGAGAGAAGTGAAGACTGTTAGGGCCAGCACTGATTATTCTGAAGATTCAAATAATGAATCTTCAATGGAAGAAAATGCCTCGAGGGTAGCGAGGGCGTTTATTCCGAAGAAAGACTACATCCCAAGGCAGACTAAGAGTAAGGGTTCGGAACGAGAAACCTCGCCTGAAATCTATAAAAAAGTAAGATTTCAGGACTCCACTTCTCAAAACATGGATGGCAGAATGTCGTCCCTTGAAACAAGAGTGGAGCGAGTTGAAGAAGTCGTGATGCAGTGTGCCTCGGAGATAACGAAACTCACGAAGGCAGTGCAGAGGGCCACGTCACCATCTCGGTATGATAAGTCGAGAATACAATGTTACACCTGCCAGAAGTATGGCCATTATAGTTCAGAGTGTCCCCAGAAACAGGACAAACAGGACACAAAGAAAGTGGCGGGTATATCGGATGATGACGAGGACAGCGAGGATGATTTAAACGAACTGGGGTCGAACTGCTAGCCCCTGGTTCGACCCATAAAGCCGAGGGCTCACAAGAATGTGGCCTTGATTTTATAACTGACGGCCTGAGTAACATCCTGTTGAGTGACGTGGTAGAGGTAGATGACGGTTGTGAGCATGCTGTGTCACCGGAACTCGAGTCAGTTACCATAAATCAGCTCCGTTCGGATTCTATGTTAAAGGTGCCGATCGGTGTTGAAGAAATCTCACTCGATGCTGTGGTGGATACCGCTGCTCAGGTAACCATCATCTCTGATGCGGTGTACCACAAATTTAAAGATAAACCCACGGTAATTAGAAAGATTACTCTACAAACTGCGGGGCGTCAAATGAGATTATCTGGTGCCGTCATTGGCCCGATAACTCTACGACTTGGTACCAAGTGCTATCAAGAGCAGGTATATGTTGCCCCTATAGAGGATGACATGCTCCTAGGACTGGATTTTCTGAGAAAGCACCAAGTCAGCATAATGATGCCCCAGGGTGAGCTACACCTGCCTGGGGAAACCATCAAATTAAAAATGACGCCCTCTAGTAAACCTAAAGTCTCACGGGTAGTAGTGAGTGAGAAAACGGTTGTCCCGCCTAACACAGTGAAACTTGTTCAGTGTTCCACTGATTCTGAGTTTACCACTTTCATGGTGGAACCAGTTCATAACACATCTGCAATGATTGCTAGGACGGTTCACAAGAGCCCCGCTATACAAGTATGTGTTGTGAACCCATCTGAAAGAAATGTAGTTCTCAAACGGAATCTGTTAGTGGGCAGGGCACATGAGGTAGTTGGCATCATGCCAGTGGAGGATGAGGATGAGTTAAATATAAGGACTGTCCATAACGCGACATCAGAGCAGACCATGGAGACGCTGATCCCTGAACATTTGGTGGATCTGGTGGACCGGTCTAAAACGCATTTAGATGTCGGCGAACAAGCACAGTTAACCAAACTTATTCTTGAATTCCAAGACGTTTTCTCCAAAGATGACTATGATCTGGGCAACTTCACCGCCATTGAACATTGCATAGATACTGGTGATGCAAGGCCCATCAAACAAAAAATGCGCAGAACCCCCAGCTGTTTTGCTGAGGAGGAAAGTGCAAATTTGGAGAAAATGTTGAAAGCTAAGGTCATTCAGCCTTCCTCTTCAGACTGGGCAGCATCTCCTGTCCTGGTCCGTAAACGGGACGGAACAGTGAGATGGTGTGTGGATTATCGAGGTCTTAACTCGGTAACAGTCAAAGATGTATTTCCATTGCCCTTGATAGAGGAATGCATTGACACCTTAGCTGGCTCTACCCTCTTCTCCAAGTTAGATGCCAACTCAGCCTATTGGCAAGTGAAGGTTAGACCCTCAGACCGTAAGAAAACGGCTTTTGGTACCAAGTACGGGTTATACGAGTTCGTACGTATGGGATTTGGTTTATGCAATGCCCCCGCAACCTACTGCCGTATCATGAGCATGGTACTGAGAGGACTAAACTGGAAAACTCTGCTAGCATTTCTGGATGACGTCTTGATATTAGGTAAATCTTTTCAAGATCACCTCAAAAATCTGAGAGATGTTTTCCAAAGGTTCAGGGAATATGGGCTAAAATTAAAAGCAAGAAAGTGTACCTTATTCCAGAAAAAAGTTGAATTCTTAGGTCGTATAATCGGACCAAATGGGTTGCAACTTGGAGATGAACATATCCAAGCAGTTCAAGACTGGTACAAACCAACTTGCACCAAGGAGGTAGAACAATTTCTCGGTCTAGTAAATTACCATAGAATGTTCTTGAAAAACCTTGCAAAAATGGCCGCCCCTC
>JBEVXV010000549.1:0-9649 GCA_040505915.1 Sedimenticola sp.
TGTTGCTGTTGATATATGCGCCCTAAAAAAACACCTCCACACAAGGAGTTACTGCAACATACTACAAAGTTAACGGGACAGCAGTGTTAAGATATAGTGAAAAACGATGGTAAGATTGAGTTGATCCCGTACATTCCAGTATGGTAACGGTCCAGCTTGGATAAAAACAGTCCCTCCTGTAAGCCCGCCTGAATGGGCGGTAAGTCGTGGGAATATTTTTTACGAGGTAGTGGGGCATGTCGGTACAAAATGATATTTCGTAGACTGTCACGGATAAAAACGCGGGCGCTGCTACTCAGCCTGGTGCCCACAACAATCATGGCACTGACACTGACCATCTACATCATCGCTTCACAGCTCCAGGATCATGCTAATTTATTTGAGGAGCGCGGACATGCTGTGGCACAGGAGGCTGCCGCATACTCTGTATATGGCATATTCAGCAGAGACCAGGAAATTCTCAAGTCGAGCCTGCAGGAAATAACCAAACACGATGATGTTACATCGATACATATCATCGACAACAAAGGCACAACACTTGCCCTAATAAAAGGCTCGACAGATGAGGCCAAATTTGGCAACAAGCAGACTATAAAGGGACGCTATTTCTCGGCACCCGTTATCAGCCATACAGGGCTTCTAAGCATCAGTGGCTACCCTGATCAACCGCATACTCCAGAAGAGGTTAATAACTCTACCGCTTTTGGCGCCGCAATCATTGAGATTGACGATACCCGATACTTCTCCCGACAGAGATATATTATTCGAAATAGTCTATTGATTGGAATTGTAGGTTTGCTTCTCACAGCGATAGTGACCATCTATCTCAGCAACAGAATCACTCGCCCACTCTCCCGCCTGACTCAAGCAGTCATCAGAATGAAACATGGCGACCTGTCAACACTGGTACCTGAAGAGTCCAGGGGAGAGATTCGAAGCCTCGAAGAGGGCTTCAATGCCATGGCTAAGGAGCTGCATGACTCCCAGAGAATGATGCAGTCAAAAATTGACCAGGCAACATCGGATCTGGTTCAAACCATGGAAGCGATCGAAGTACAGAATGTTGAACTTGATTTGGCGCGTAAGAGAGCACTAAAAACCAGCTATGAAAAATCATCATTCCTTGCCAGCATGAGCCATGAGATAAGGACACCAATGAATGGGGTCATTGGTTTCTCTCGCTTGCTAAAGAAGTCGAATCTCTCACATGAACAACAGGGGCTGGTAGAAACCATTGAGAAGTCGGCCACCGCCTTGCTAAAGATAATTAACCGCATCCTTGATTACTCAAAGCTTGAGCATGGAAAGGTAGAATCCGACTGCGCAGCTTTCAGCACTACTGACTGCTTTGAAGAACCGATAACACTATTGGCCCCGGCAGCTCATGACAAGATGCTGGAACTGGTACTATTAATCTACTCCGATGTTCCTCCTATATTGGTGGGTGATGAAGCCAGAATTCAGCAAATCCTGGTCAATCTGATCGGCAATGCCATCAAGTTTACTCATGAGGGTGAAATTGTTATCCGCGTCATGATTGAAAATGAGACGGCTGATGACTGCACTCTACAGTTCTCTGTCACTGATACGGGCATTGGCATCCCAAAGCAGGATCAAACGGGGCTGTTTCACTCATTCCACCAGGGCAGCAGATCAACCAGCAAGATGTACGGTGGTACTGGACTGGGCCTGAGTATCTCCAAAAAACTGGTAGAGACGATGAATGGCACCATTGTACTGGATAGTGATGAAGGGATGGGAGCCTCCTTCAATGTAACCCTAATCCTGCAAAAGCCAAATAATCTGGCCGTGATAAAACCACGACCAATGACAGGAAAAAAATGTCTGATACTGGATGATCACCACCTGACACGCCTATCGCTGAAGCACAAATTGACCAGCCTCGGCATGGGGGCATCTGAGAGCCTTTGTAAGCAGTTTCAACCACAGCAGTTAGACGGAGTGGATCTGGTTCTTCTCGGTTTCTCAGCAAAACAGCTGGCCTCAGAGGAGATTGGGCCCTGTATCGACAGAATCCAGAGCGCTAAACCCAAGCACCTTCTCATTCTGCTAAGTACCTCAGACCGGGAGATACTTCGCGAGCACAGAAAGCGCTGGAATATACCCTGTTATTCAAAACCGCAGACAAATAAAAATCTCCATAGAGTGATCAGTGCGGTGTTCTCTGATTCCCCACCGGTTGAGCTACTCGACGCCAAAGCCAGCGCCCTCCCCTCATTCAATAACTATCGCTTTCTTGTTGCCGATGACAACCCGATCAATCTTCAGCTGATCTCAACAATTCTTAAATCGAGTGGTGCCGAAGTGGTGGGGATGCGCAATGGACTGGAAGCAGTAGAATACATCAAGAAATACCCATGTGATCTGATCTTTATGGATATTCATATGCCCATTATGGATGGTAAAGAGGCAACACATGAAATCAGAAAGTGGGAAGATGGCAAACGTCATGTGCCCATCATTGCACTTACTGCTGATGTGTTATCAAAAAGCAGGGAGCAGTTGCTCAATATCGGTGTCGATCAATATTTGACAAAGCCAATCGATGATATTGAGCTATGGAGTGCTATATGTGAGCTACTGCATGTTGATACCGTTCTTAAATCATCGCTTGCTGAGATAAAAAGCCGCCCCAAAGAGGTCGGTGATGACAATAAGTTGAATATAGTACCCTCCAGAGATATTGATAAAGCAATGAGGATCGTTGGTGGACGCAAAGAGCTTGCTGATGAGATATTTAGCTGTTTTCTCGATGAGTTGCCACAGGTGTTAGAGGAGATCAACCAGCATAATCAGGCACAAGAGTGGCGCAGTCTGCAGGATACGGCTCATCGTCTCTGTGGTTCCAGCGCAGTTTGCGGTGTACCGCGAATACATACCATGATTATTGATTTAGAGAACGCAGCACAAAACGAGCAGGCCGCGCAGGCAGATACACTGATAGATAAAATCCATAATGAAGCAAAAGTTCTACTGGAACTCAAGCATCAATAATGCACCGCTATAGCTTAGCCTTAGAGTGGAACGGTTAACTGCAGACCCCAGATTCAAAGGCGTATGCCGCATCACTGCTGTCCCGTTAACTTTGTAGTATTTTTCAGTAACTCCTTGTGTGGAGGTGTTTTTTAGGGCGCATATATCAACAGCAACATGACATACTGCAATAGAACATTCCCTCTCCCTATGAGGGAGAGGGCCAGGGTGAGGGTGAATTAAATCAACGACTTATCTATTGCCCCCCCTCACCCCAACCCTCTCCCCAAAGGGGAGAGGGTGTTAACGGGACAGCAGTGATGTCGCATAAGCATTGATCTCGATAGCCCCGAGTGATCCATGGGTTGTCGGTAGTGCGCAGAGAGAGCCTCTTCTGCTAAACCCATACGCCGGCGTAGGCGCGCGCTCAACATCACACCCCGCAGCTCTCACCCGTCACCTGCACTTTAATCAGCTCTTCTCCATTCTCATCAGAAAGGTGAACAGCACAGGCGATACAGGGATCGAAGCTGTGGATAGTGCGCAGAATCTCCAACGGCTGTTTCGGGTCATGGAGTTTGTGATTATCCTGCAGTGCCGCTTCATAAGCCCCAGGAACACCTTTGGCATCTCTCGGCCCAGCATTCCAAGTTGAGGGCACCACTGCCTGATAGTTGGCAATTTTACCCTCCTTGATCACTACCCAGTGACCCAGAGCACCACGAGGTGCTTCCATGTAGCCAGCACCCTGACACTCGCTGGGCCAGCTACTGGGATCCCACAAGGTCTCGTTAAAGGTTTTGCTATCCCCCGCTTTGATGTTAGCTACCAGATCATCGAACCACCCCTGCATACCATCAGCCAGCAGCTTGGTTTCAAGGGTGCGGGCAGCGGTTCTACCAAGGGTCGAAAAGAGTGCTTCCACCGGGGCGTTAAGTTTACCCAGGGCATACTTGGCTAGCTCCACCGTCGGCTCATGCCCCTTGGCGTAGAGCAGCAGCACCCGGGCCAATGGGCCAACCTCCATAGAGTGATTCTTCCAACGAGGTGACTTCAGCCAGGAGTAGGCATCTTCAACATCGAGATGTTTGTAGGGCGGTGTCGGGCCGGTGTAATTGAGATTGGTCTCACCATCATAGGGGTGCAGTCCCGTTTCATTTCCATCGTCATAGTCATACCAGGAGTGAGCAACATACTCCTGAATCTGGCCGGGATCGTGAACATCTATATCATGTACTGTAGTGAGGTCACGATTAAGAATCGCACCCGCAGGAAAAAGAAAACTGGACGGATCACTCATGCTGGTAGCTGGCAGATCGCCGTAACACATAAAGTTGCCCAGTCCTTCCCCCTGCTTAAACCAATCTTTATAGAATGAGGCAATGGCCAGGGTGTCCGGCACATAGACCTGATCGACGAAGGTGCGCATCTGGTTGATGACATCTTGAACCTGGGAGAGCTTCTTGGCATTAATTGCAGAATCGGAGTTAAGATCGATAGGTGATGCCACGCCGCCTACAAGGAAATTGGGGTGGGGGTTCTTGCCACCAAAGATGGTGTGCAGTTTTGCCACATCACGCTGCCAAGTCAGTGCCTCAAGATAGTGAGCCACTGCCATCAGGTTGGCCTCAGGAGGCAGTTTATAGGCTGGGTGACCCCAGTAGCCGTTGGCAAAGATGCCGAGCTGACCACCATCGACAAATCCTTTCAGCTTCTTCTTCATATCGGAGAAGTAGCCGGGGGAGGACTTGGGCCAGCTGCTGATAGATTGTGCCAGCTCGGATGTCTTTTTCGGATCGGCGTTGAGGGCAGAAACCACATCCACCCAATCCAAGGCGTGGAGATGATAGAAGTGCATCACATGGTCGTGAATATACTGGGCACCGATCATCAGGTTACGGATCAGCTGGGCATTTTTCGGAATCTCGTATTTGAGCGCATCCTCCACCGCCCGAATAGACGCCATACCGTGAACCAGAGTGCAGACACCACAGATACGCTGGGTGTAGGCCCACGCGTCGCGGGGATCCCGTCCCTTGAGTATGGTCTCTATACCCCTCACCATAGTGCCTGATGAGTAGGCTTTACCGATACTCTCTCCTTCCATTTGCGCCTCTATGCGCAAGTGCCCCTCAATACGCGTGATCGGATCAACAACGATGCGTTCACTCATAACAGCCTCTCCTGTTGTCACCCGCCATCGACATCATATCGACTTGATGGGTAAAAAAAATTGTAACTATCGAGCTCGGCTTGGGGTCTGAGTTCAGAGAAGTGAGTAGCGTTGGACACTCTCGATCCCAGCCTACGCAGGGAGTGGTTGGGCTAAGTAACTTTTGCTTCACTGACCTTCCTCTTCATCTACAACCAAATGATCGGCCACCAACTCAGTAAGTCCAAGCACAGGCATATCTACCTTGTACTTTTCCAAGCCCTCTTCTATCACCAAGCGACAGTTGGCGCAGGCAGTCACCAAGGTATTAGCCCCGCTCTCCTCAATCTGGCTCTTCTTGCGTTTGAACACCCGGTTACGTAGTTCATCGGCACCCTCATTACTGGAGACTCCGCCACCGCCGCCACAGCACCAATTCCACTTGCCGTGCTCCTCCATCTCAACAAAGTTGCTGGTGACCATCCGCATCAGGCTGCGTGGAGACTCCACCACCCCCCCTTTACGCACAATGGAACAGGGATCATGGAAGGTCATTCTCTCTCTCTCCAGCCCTTCTGTTTTGATGCGCCCCGCTTTGCGTAGCTCATCTAACAGCTCAAGGATATGAATCACCTTGAATGGATAGGGTCGCCCTATAAGATTGGGGCCTTCCCAGCGAATGGCGGTGTAAGCGTGACCACACTCTGGACTGATTACATACTTCACCTTTAACTTTTCCGCCGCATCGACGATGCGCTGTAGCAACTCTGCGGCAATATCACTGGAACCAATTTGAATACCCGAATTGGTCGCCTCAAACGCCTCTGATGCCAGGGTCCAGCTCACCCCCGCCTGCTTAAATATCTTGCCAAGTGCTGCGATATACTCGGGAAAATTCATAATTTCCATAGAGGAGAGCAGCGCCATATAGTCGGCACCCTCCACATCCAGAGGAATAGAGAGACCGGTATCGGCCTCGATATGACGGATCTGCGCCTCCAGGGCCTTGAACGTCACTCCCATGGGGCTGCCCACCTTAATGGCACGGGTAGCGGCACCTTTGACGCCATCAGGTGCATTGCCTGATGCCACCATGCCTTCCCGCGCTTTGCGAATCATATAGGTGATATCGTTACCCACTGGGCAGACCATTGAGCATCGTCCGCAGAGGGTACAGCTGTCATAGAGCAGCTCCTGCCACTCTTCCAGCAACTGATCTGTCACCGGCTGCTCCATGCCCAACACCCGCTTAATCTTTCCTACCAGGGTGTACTCCTGCTCCCATATCCTACGCATCGGCTCCAGTTTACGGATCGGCGTATACTTAGGATCACCGGTCTCGGTATAGAAGAGGCAGGCCTCAGCACACATCCCGCAACTGACACAGCTTGAGAAGAAAGTAGCCGTCGGTGCATCGATCTGCTCTCTAAAGGCGTTCAGTCCACGTTCCAGCGTCGCTTTACTCATGACTCAACCCCCCTGCGACCACTCATGGCGCCGTTGTACCAACGAGCAAGAAACAGTGTGAAGGCGTGCATCAGCTTGGTGAACGGAAACACCACCATCAGAAGTTCAACACTCAACAGATGCAGCCCCAACGCTAATGGGTATGGGTCTATCATCCGGTGGTAGGCGATATACCCCGTCAACAACGGCAAGAAGGTCACCAGCCAGACCAGCCAATCCTCTTTGGTGGTGAGAATCTTCATCACCGGATGGGTGATTCGATGCCAGAGCATCGCCAGCAAACCGACGATCGCCAGCACCGCCGCCGCATCAACAATGTAGTTAGGGAGACCGGGCCAGGTAATACCAAAGGTCTCACCAAACAGCTCGATATGAGGAGCAAAGAAAGCCAGACTGATCAGCAATCCAATATGGAATACATAGCCACCGATCACCGTCATAGGCTGATGTTTGAAGATACCCGGATGAGGAATCGTACGGGTCAGTATGGTCTTCATTCCCGGCCCAAACTCCTCACCCCTCGGCTCTGACAGATTGACCTTGCGTCCCAGCGAGATAATCTCAAAGAGTCGCAACAGGATGCCAATGACAAAGATCGTCAACGCGATATCGAAGGCCGTGCCTCGCACCCACAACAGGAAGTCGATCGGATCACTCATGATGATTTCCCCAGATCATCTACTGTAACCACGCCATGTTCCTCTGCTGCCCGCTTCTTTGCTTTGCTGTTAAGGCTTGCCGCCGCTGCACCAAGGGCAAGGCCAGCAGCCGCACTGTAGGCGACGTTCCGTGAAATATCACCCGTCGGAATCGACAATGCATTATAGAAGCCACCGGCATCCCAAAAGTTGGGTTCAGAGCAACCCAGGCAGCCATGACCGGACTCTACCGGCCAGCTTGTTCCCTGATTCCATTTTGCCGTGGCGCAGGCGTTATAAGTCATAGGTCCCTTGCAGCCGAGCTTATAGAGACACCAGCCCGCTTTGGCACCCTCGTCGTCAAAGGTCTCAGCGAACAGCCCCTTATCGTAGAAGGGCCGACGGTAACAACGGTCGTGAATACTCTGGCCGTAAAAAACCTTTGGCCGGTTGTATTGATCCAGTTCAGGAATGGTGCCGAAGGTAAGGTAGTGGGCTAGAACACCGGTAATCACCACCGGAATGGGTGGACAACCAGAGACGTTGATAATCGGTTTATCTTTAATGATATCGGAGACAGGCACCGCGCCAGTGGGATTGGGCGAGGCCATGGGCAAGCCGCCGAAGGAGGCACAGGTACCGACTGCAACAATTGCCGCTGCACCAGCAGCCGTCTCTTTCAACATATCCAGATTGCTGATACCGGCGATGGTTGAGTAACCGGGATTACCCAGCGGTATGGCACCATCCACAATCAGCAGGTACTTGCCCATGTTGGCATGCATGGCATCTTCACGCGCCTTTTCAGCGGCATCTCCTGCCGCTACCTGGAGCGTGTGATGATAATCGAGAGAGATGTAATCGAAGATCAAACTCTCGATCGTGGGCGCGTGGCTGCGGGTCAATGACTCGGTGCAACCCGTACACTCCTGAAATGAGAGCCAGATAACCGAAGGCCGCGTCGCCTTTTCAAGAGCGGCGGCAATAACTGGCACCATAGTAGGTGGCAGGGCCATCAATGAAGCGGTTGCTGTACAGAACTTGAGAAAACCGCGCCTTGATACCCCATTTTCTCTCAGACTGTCGCCCAATGTTTTGGTATCTGCCATGCTACCTCCCTTGTAAGGTTATGTTCCGATACTTCAGGCTACCCTATATAGATCTTCAACCAAACGCTCCAGGCTATCGCGGAGATCCTCCTGCCGGGAGCATAAGATATCGGGAATTCGGGTGATCTCAACTTGAAGGGCGATGCGCTCGTTATCTGGATTTCTATGATCCAGCAACCACACACCTGGATAACTGGTTTCAGTTACGCGGGTCTCCCCTAGTGCATTGAGTGTAGCTACAATCTCGCCTTTTCCAAGCATCTCAAGCAGTCTCGCCTCGTCCCCAGGACCGAAGGGGATGGCACGTAAGTCAATCACCGTCGTTTCATCGCTCTCCAGCAGACGCTGCAGTGCATGGTGTATTTCATGGAGAATGGGGAGTGCGTTTCCCACTGCCCTTGCAGTAGTAGCCGGGGAGTCAATACTGATGGGTAATTCATCCATTAAATTCATATGCCAACCATTGCTATCACTTCTCAGCATAGACCCTGCAGGAGAGTTTGTTCCTGACACAGGTCAGGTTACATTAGCTTTTCAGTGATTACTGAAATATTACTATTGATTACGCTTATGAGGATGGCCTACAGCTCAATTCCCCCCGTTTTTAAACGTTCTATGTACCATTCCATTTACGAATAAGCGCCATCACCCGCTCGGACGCATCCCCCACCGCTGGCACCACCACCGCTGACGGCAGCTCTCCCCAGCCGATGTTTTCAGGTTCAATACCAACCAGTGCGCGATGGCTGGGATAGTGGTCCGAGAGACGGGCAATATCGAGTAGATCCATCAAACCCACCTCATGGACGCTCTGACGATTACCCGTAAGATAGCGATCCATCCCTTCACCTTCAAAGACCACAACACTACCGGGAGCACTGCCGGTCCTCGCCGCATCCACCACGATAAGCCGCTGATTCTCGAGCAGAAGTTGAGCCAGGGTGAAGCTGAGGGTACCACCATCGACATAACTGATCCCAGGATAGTCAGGATAGGTGGAGGCCAAGTGGTTGACCACATGTATCCCCACTCCCTCATCAGTTAACAGCGTGTTGCCTACGCCGAGTACGAGAGTCTTCTCCACTGCCATTTTTCCCTCACTGTAATGCTGCTTATTAACCTGCCCGACAACTGCCGGTAAAGTAACTTCTCAAAAAGTCCGTGCCATAGGGGGGCAGTAACACCTTTTCAGAACACACGGTGAACAGATCCCTGTACGCTCACAGCAGCATCCCTACTGCTGTACGTCCTGAAAAGGAGTCACTGCACCCACCTGAAAGTTATCCATC
>JBEVXV010000550.1:0-11026 GCA_040505915.1 Sedimenticola sp.
CTGTGGTATCGCTACGCATCTGATTCGAGCAATTGATGCGACAGGACTTTCACCTGCTAGACTAAGGCCTTGTCGGCCGCTACCCTGACCCTCTTCTCGCAGTTATCAGGCATACACGAAAGCGCGCTGTGCGCCTGGTTGGCTGTCTACGGAGTACATCCTCAACTCATTTAGTACCAAAAACCGTCGGCAGGCCTATAAACGCTTTGTCGCTCGGGGAGTAGACGAAGATATTACGCACTTTTATGCAGGGAAAAAGCAGACTCCCATTTTAGGGAATGAGTCCTTTCAGCAACGTGTGCTGGCCGGGAAGCCTCTGCATATTGATCTGCCGGAATTGAAGAGGACTCGGGTACTGCCGGGTATTGAATCAATCGTCGATGTAACGGCTGCGTATTATGGGGAGGAAGGGGCAGCTCTGTGGCAATCGAAGCGAGACCGAAGTGTTACATCACCTGCTCGCCCAGTGGCCATGTATTTGTGCCAGGTAGTGGCTAGTATGACACTGGCAGAAATAGCGGAGAGATTTGGATTAGCCAATTACGCCAGTGCGGGGAGTGCTATTCGAAATATCAGATTGAAAATACAGGATCACAAAAAAAAAACTGGCAAAAGATATTAGCGCTATATTACTAGATTTGACCCCATAGCTGATTCGAAATATCAGATTGAAAATACAGGATCACAAAAAAACTGGTAAAAGATATTTGACCCCATAGCCCTTTGACCCCATAGCCCTGACCCCATAGCCCTACTATATTACTAGATTTGACCCCATAGCCACGGGATAATCTTGACTGGCACGGTGCCGGGCAACAGGCCATCGCTTCAGTCACATTCAGGCTAAACTGTGTTTCTGCACCGCCGCCTCATTGTGATAGCGCAGCTCGATATAGCCTGAAGGCACGTTATACCCCTTGCCGGAGTCAAACTGAACTTGAATGAATTCACCATGCTCTGGTAGCAAGGCCACCTTCGCAATGGTGCCCAGCCCATACACTCCATGGGAGACTCGCATACCCTGCCAAACAAGCCCCTGCAACTTGCCTCCGGTAACCTGCACCTCGTGCGCCATTAACGCTGAGGGCTGCACCGGCTTCCTGTGGGTGGTGATCGTGCCACGCTCACCCATATCACTATGCACTTCAGGTGGCGGCTCAACCATCCCTTGCGCATGAAGATTGTTCACATCTCTCTTCACCTCCCGAAGGTAGTGATTGAGCAAGTTATCGGCCTGATCAAACACACTCAAATCATTATGGGCAATTGCGTGGGCACAGGTGCGTGAACTGGCCAGTTTCAACTCGGAGACAAAGCGACTCTCCACCGGGCCATCTGACTCACTGCCTTCCTCGGCGACTTTGGGAGTAAACAGATACAACTCTTGAGATGCACGGGTAATGCCCACATAGAACAGGCGCCGCTCGGACTCCAACTCGTCACCGCTGGCCAGGCTATGGCGGTGGGGGAACACGCCCTCCTCCAGATCAGCCAGGATCACCATAGGGCTTTCCATTCCTTTTACCTTATGGACAGTCGCGATCTGAACCTCATCACGTCTTGGCGGCAGCTCTTGATCCTCATCATTATTATTCTTGGCTTGGTACTTTGACTCGTTATCAAGCAGCGATAAAAAAGCCTCAATCGACTTGCTGGGCCGCCCCTCAGCAAACGTGTGCAGTGCCGTGAATATCCGCTCATTACCCAGCGTCCCTGTCACCTCATTGAAATTGCTCTCGGCAAAGCTTTGCAGGTGCATTACCTCGGCGATGTGCGCCAGCGCCTTATCAACCCTCATATTCAGCGGCAAGTGTCGGATCGCATCCCATCCCTGTGCATAGCTCACCAACCGGCCTTTCATCGAGGCGGGTAAGGTCGGGGCTAACCGCTCCATCACCGCGCTGGCATCGCCCCCCCCGATCAAACCGGCTGCAATGCGTTCAATGTGGGCATTACTCAGGTAAAGCCTCGGGTAGCTGAGCATACTCAGAATGATCTTGTACGCATCTTTGCGGTTATAGAGCGAACCGTTAAGCAGTCGCAGATAGCCCGACAACGCCCTTATGATCTGATTATCAAAGAGGGTCGGCATGTCGTGCAGCCGATAGGGAATGCCACTCTCAAGCAGCCTGAACTCCAATGCCAAAGCAGAGGCGTTGATACGTACCAGAACCAAGCAATCACGTAACCGGTTGCCGCGCCCCTGCCAGTGGCGAATCACCCCGTGCAGACTGACTGCCCCCTTGTCGGGTAGAACCTGCACCTTCGTCTCCGGTGCTCCGGGTGCCGAAATGGCCACAATATCGTCACGCCGTGTGTTGTTGCGGATACAGTGATTCGCCGCCAAGGCCAAGGTATGGCCATACCGGAAGGTGCGACTGAGCTGGTAGTGGGTGACCTGCTTAAACTCTTTTTCGAAATCACGGATCAGATACTCAGGCTCTGCCCCTTGCCACTCGTAGACGCATTGATCAGAATCGCCCACGGCCATGATATCGGCCTTCGTCCCCGCCAAAACCTTGATGATGAACATCTGCGCGGCATTGATATCCTGAAACTCGTCAATAATAATGTGGGACAAACGATGCTGGACCAACTGGCGTGCGCTAAAGTCTTGGGAGAGCAGCGTAGCGCAGTCATGGATCAGATCGGAGAAGAAGCGTATCTGATCAGACACACGGTAGGTTTCATAACGCTCGAAGGCGGTAATGAATATCTCAGGGAAAAGTGTATCACCCCGGTCACTTCTGGCGGAGTTCTGAATGTACCACTGCTCCTGAACCGACACCATCGATGACTTTACAAGTTCCTGGAACTGATTGAAGTCGTCAATATCCCTGGGGCTGATATGCATGCCGCAACGGGTCAAAGCCCGCCTAAGCAGTCTCGCATTGGAGAAACAATCAGTCGCTAGCTTCAGCTTTGGCATCAATCCAGCTTCAGTAAACTGGTTGATCAAATGGTACGCCAAGGCATGAAATGTGCGTATTCTGGGGGTCGGCATACCCCGGGCCTCTTCGCGCAACTGCCAGTAGAAACTGTCCCTGGCCGTCCGGTTGAACATGAGCACCTGTATGCTGTGGGCAGGTGTCCCTGACTCAAGCAGTTCGATAACGTGACCCACCATCGCCGTGGTTTTGCCTGATCCAGCGACAGCAGAGACCTTTGCATGCCCTCCTTTGTGCCGAATGATCAACTCCTGCTCTTCGGTATACACCACCGAACGGCGATCCCTAAAACGCAGCGATTGAGAACTTATAGCCACACCACCCCCGTGATTATTCTAACTTCTTGGCCCGCGATAGCTCCTCGAATCGCTTTATAGCTCGAGTAGAGTTCAAGCCCAGGGCAATCTTGGCCGCCACTTCTCTGCCAATGTGCTTTACCAGTCGGTCGATTGGGTATCCAGGCTATGACGCAAAGGAGAACCCAGCAAATCATCCTGTGCTAATTCCAGTGCCTCTTGATCTGGCAGGGACGAATATACGTGAGTCAGCACCCGGTCTTTTGGGGTCTGCCGGGATAGGGCCTGCGGGAAAGAACGCAGGCCAGCGGTGACAAGGCAACCCTCTTGACCGGCTAGCAGTTGAATGGAGGTGAAGATTTATACCACCCAATATTCCCACCCTCCGAAGGCGGGGGTCACAGATTCGAACTGTCGGGCGCGCCATACAAATAAACCCGCGAGAAAAAAGAGAAAACGAAGAGAAACGAAGAGAAGCCACCCAATGGGTGGATTCTCTTCTCCATGATCAACAGGCTAGGAGCCTGCCCGAGAATAGGAGCCGTCGCGAGGGATGCTCATTTTGAGTCCGTTTTTTCGATCATTTGAGGCGAATATTGGGCATATTTAACGAAAATGATTGGAAAAATGGGCCAAAAGGAGCATTCCGCAGTAGGTTCTCTATTCTCGGACAGGCTCCTAGGTTCAGAACATATCGCCATTGACCAGCATGTGCGCCCAGATACTGGCGGCATAGCCCAGTGCAATAGCCCAAGTCCAGCGTAGATGACCAAAGAAGGTGTAGATCCCTCTTGCCTGACCCATCACCGCTACTCCGGCGGCGGAGCCGATAGAGAGCAAGGAACCGCCCACGCCAGCCGTTAGCGTCACCAACAACCACTGTCCTTGGGACATTTCGGGCATCATCGCCAGTACAGCAAACATCACCGGAATGTTATCGATAATGGCAGAGAGTATGCCAACCAGAATATTGGCGTTGGTTGCACCCAGATCACCGTACATCAACTCAGAGACCAAGCCGAGGTAGCCTAGTGTTCCGAGACCACCAACACAGAGGATGATGCCGTAGAAGAACATCAAGGTATCCCACTCCGCTCTCTCCAATGATTTGAAAATATTGAAGTGCTCTTTTCTCCCGGCTGACTCTGCCGTCGGCTCCAGATCCAACTGGTGCTCTCCCAACCCACTTGCGCCCGGCTCACTTCCCTGACTGGCATTAACGGCATCTTCACCCATGCTTTTATCACGACGCTTGAGGTAGTAGCCAAACAGCTTAAGTAAGCCAAGTCCGGTCATCATGCCAAGTACCGGTGGCATATGCAGGAAGTTGTGAGCGGAGACGGCCATGACAATGGTGAATATAAAGAGACCCACTACAAACCAGGCACCGTGGCGCAGTATCGCCGCCTCATCCACCGCCGTCGGCTGCTCGTTGGGAACTGCGAAGGACATAATTACCGCTGGCACCAACCAGTTGACCACTGAGGGGATAAACAACAGGAAGAAGGTTTCAAATGGAACAATACCTTTCTGCCACACCATCAGCGTGGTGATATCACCAAACGGCGAGAAGGCACCACCGGCATTAGCAGCAACAACGATGTTGATACAGGCAATCATAATAAAGCGGGTGTTATCACCCCCCACCGCCATGGCCACTGTCGCCATCAGCAGCGCCGTAGTCAGGTTGTCGGCAACTGGTGAGATGAAGAAAGCCAGTAAGCCGGTAAGCCAGAATATCGTTTTCAGTGAGAAGCCGCGACTTACCAACCAGACACGCAGTACATCAAAAACCCCGCGCTCCTCCATGGTGTTGATATAGGTCATCGCCGCCAACAGGAAGAGAAACAGTTCGGCAAACTCAAGTAGATTGTGACGCACCGCCATCTCAGCCGTATGGTTGTCACCAATCTGTATATAGGCAATCGCCACCAGTGCCCAGATAACACCCGCAGCAACCATCACCGGTTTGGATTTTCTCAGGTGGATGGTCTCTTCGCCGATGACTAAAGCGTATGCCAAAACAAAGATCACCACACAGATGATACCAATCAGGCTACCGGTGAAATCATGAGGCTCACCAGCAGAGGCGAATGCCACTGCCGGTAGAAAAAGCATAGCTGCAAACAGCATCCATAACGACTTAAGGCTCAGGTGGTCTCGAAGAAAACCCCGGCGCCCCCCCTTGATAAGATTATTGTTGCCCATTATTTTTTCCTTATTGCATTTTGGATAAATGTTTAGTGCCGTCATGCGGCAAAGCCATCAAGTACAAAGTATCGGCCAAACCCTGGAGACCTTTACTATCAGGCGTCTTCAATACGAGTTAAGTTGATAATAGCCCAAGATTCGCCCTATTACGCTTAATTTATCTGCTTAGCATAGCCGACCAGATAGTGGGTTACCAATGACTCGACTATAGCCGACTCTTTGCTACCGCCTCTTCCCAGACTTCCCAGCTGGCGTAGAGTACAGACACCATGTATTCCGCTCCAGAGCGCATTGGCTGCCAAACGTACCTCACTGTCACTGGAACCACTATCGAGTTGCCGAAGAGGCGCTTCAACCAGTAAGAAAAGATGCTCAATCTTCTCTTGATACCACAGAGGCACCTCCTCGCCATCTGCCGGATGATGTTCAAAGACGGCACTCCAGAGATTGGCCTGCTCAGCGGCAAAGGCCAGGTAAGCGTTGGCCAGTTTGAGAATGCACTGTTGAGGCTTACGGCAGTGCTGTACCGCCTCCTCTAGAAACTGATAGAGCTGATCCAGGGTTCTGGCGTTGAGATTGAGTATCAGATCGTCCTGATTGCGAAAAACGACGTAGAGGGTGCCGGGAGCGTAGCCGATCCTGGTGGCAACCTTGCGCGCAGTAAGCCCGGAAAGCCCTTCAGCCTTGACGATCTCCATAGCTGCATCCAGCGCCATACGGCTAATCTCTTCGCGACTGTGGTCGCTACGTCGCCCCATCTCCCACCTCTGAATCAATCACTCTGCTTAGGTTTAGATTAACTGAAGATTAAACAATGTTCAAAAAATATATTGAACATTGTTTAATAATAGACTATAAATTAAACACAGTTCAAATAAACACGCCCTACCCGGCATTTTTTTGGACTCTGTTTTGAACAATGTTCAATTTAAGGAGATAACGATGAAATCGAAAAAAAGTCCTTCCCGGCTGGGATTAACCCTACTCTTATCCATTTTTGCCACCTGGTTCTCCATCGCAGATGCTGCGGGCCTGCTAACCCCTGCCAACAAAAGTCTGGCAGAGCTGGAGATCAAGCGACACGATGTTGAGGTCACCATTGAGGATGGCTACGCCATTACCCGCGTCGAACAGACCTTTCATAACCCCCACAGTAGCGATCTGGAGGCGATCTACTCTTTCCCCGTACCCGAACATGGTGCCGTTGCAGAATTCACCCTCTGGATCGACGGCAAACCGGTAAGCGGCGAAGTGCTGGAGAAGAGAGAGGCACGCAGAGTCTACGAAGAGGAGAAAGCCGCAGGCCGGGAGGCAGGCATCACCGAGAAGGATAGCTACAAGACCTTCGATATCAGCGTCCATCCTGTGCGTGCAGGGCAGGATACAAGGATACGTCTGGTCTATCTGCAACCCGCCCACGTCGATAGCGGGGTAGGCCGCTATCTCTATCCTCTGGAAGAGGGCGGTGTCGATGAGGAGAAGCTCTCCTTCTGGACCGCCAATGAAAAGGTCAGTGAACGTTTCAGCTTTAAACTCAAGGTCAAATCAGCCTGGCCTGTTGATGCGCTGCGTGCTCCGAATCATCCACAGGCGGCCATCAGCCGTCAAAGTGATGGCGAGTGGGATCTGGTTATCGACAATAGCACTCAAAACCAGACAACTACACCGAAAGAGGAGGCAAAAGCTCCCGCTGCTGCCACATCCGGCCAACCGGTCTACACCCTGGACAAGGATATCGCCGTCTACTGGCGTCAGGCCGACAACCTACCGGGGGCGGTGGAGCTGATCGCCCATAAACCGGCAGGTGCTAAAAAAGGTACCTTCATGATGGTGGTGACACCGGGAGATGATCTGCAACCGATTACCGAGGGGGGCGACTGGACCTTTGTTCTCGATATCTCCGGCTCCATGAATGGTAAGTACTCCGCTCTGGCGGAGGGAGTGGAGAAAGCACTGAGTGCCATGCGCCCCAACGACCGTTTCCGCATCGTGCTGTTTAATAACAGAGCGCAGGAGATGACCAACGGCTATGTGACCGCCACCGCCGAAAATGTAGCGCGTTATATCGAGAAGGTTGCCAAAGTACAGCCCGATAACGGCACCAACCTCTATAGTGGTCTCAAGATGGGTATGAGTGGGATTGAAGCAGATCGCACCTCTTCCATCGTCCTTGTCACCGATGGAGTGGCCAATGTGGGCGAGACTGAGCAGCGTAAATTCCTGAAGCTTGTAGATAACCGGGATATACGACTCTTCACCTTCATCATGGGCAACAGCAACAACCGCCCTATGCTGGAGGCGATTACCAAAGCCTCCAATGGTTTCTATCTCAGCGTCTCCAACAGTGATGACATTGTCGGCTAGATCCTGCTGGCAAAAAGCAAGGTGACCCACCAGGCACTGCACGATGTGGAGATCGACATCAAAGGGATCAAGGTGACGGAAATGACACCGCAGCGTATCGGCTCACTCTACCGTGGCCAGCAGCTGGTATTGCTGGGGCACTACTGGGGTGACGGTGAGGCGGATGTGACACTCTCCGGCAAAATTTCCGGGAGCAAAACGACCTATCAGACCCGCTTCGCCTTTCCCAAAAGCAGTAGCGAAAATCCTGAGCTGGAACGTCTCTGGGCCTATGCCACTATTGAGCATCTGACCAGCGAGATGAATAACTTCGGTGAAAAAGCCGATCTCAAACAGGCGGTTACTGACCTTGGCGTCGAATATGGCCTAGTCACCGACTACACCTCCATGCTGGTAGTGCGTGATGAGGTGTTTGCGCAGCGTGGAATAGAGCGACGCAACAAAAAACGTCTAGCCGTAGAAGAGGCCGCACACCAACAGCGTGTCACCCGCCCTGCCCAGAACCGCCGCGTAGACAGTGCTCAGCCGATGTACAGCAACAACCGGACGACAACACGCCGCTCATCAGGAGGGGGGGCTATCGACCCCATCGGCTTGATTATTCTTGCCGGTATCCCCGCTCTTCTACTCATCAGAAGACGGGGCAATGAGGAGTAATCGGTGACAGCTCACCTCTCCAAATGGGTGCGTCACTACAGCCAACGGCTGCCGTGGCGCACCCTATCACTGACACTGTCGGCCCTGCTGCTCTATTGGCTGCTGGGGCCGGCACCGGAGGCACTGACCTATGAGCGTGAGGCCATCGCTGCGGGTGAATGGTGGCGTCTGCTGACCGGCCACTGGGTCCACAGTGACCTGGAGCATCTGCTATTCGATGTCACCGCTATGGCGATTGTCCTTTACCTATTTGAGAAGTCGCCCCTGTGGCAGCTGACTCTGTTGCTGACAACAGCCACGGTTATCATCGATGCCTGGTTATGGTGGCAGATGCCCTGGTTGCAATCCTACTGCGGCCTTTCAGGGCTGCTCAATGCACTACTTGCCTGCGGCCTGCTGGTACTCTGGAAACGCAGAAGTGATCCAGCCTATCTGCTAATCGGTGCTCTCGCCGCACTCAAAATTACGGTTGAGATAACCCTGGGTGATGCGCTGTTCACCACCACCGCCTGGGCGGCGGTGCCCGAAGCCCATGCTGCCGGTATGGTGACAGGCCTGTTGCTGGGAATTTTCTTCACCTATATCAAGAATCTTTTTTGGAAAACAAAAAAGACCCCATTTCAGGAGGCTTCTGAATCAATGATTCCATTAGCAAATTTGGTGGGCTGCGGGCGACCAAAACGCCCGACCAATGGATTAAAAAAAGGATAGGAATTTCAACCCATAAAATCAACCAAAATCACGATATTCATCCGAGGTATCACCCGCCAGACCTACGGTTTTTTGCAAAAGTGGTTATACCTACACCCCGCCAGACACCGAAAATACCGAAAAAAGGGCTTCTCTCTCCCTATAATTCACCAACTGGGGAAAAGAAGCACACGAAGGCCTATCACAGGCCTTAAACACGCCTGCGAATTTGTATACTCATTGTGGAAGCAGAGAGCTACCAGCCCACCGTCTGGTCATACTCGAATTCCGGTGCAGGATCGACTACATCATCAGACCACGCCTGACTCTGACCCAGCTCCAGGAAAAAACCGGGTGGTCCACAGGCAGGGGAGATCTCCGGCGCAGAGTCCGGCTCGCCGATATGCCGCAGGATACGCCCAATTGGCTCCCGCTCGGTAACGGCTGCTCCCGGCATCCTGCCTCCCGCAGCATTAGTACATCCCTGTACGTCAAAGCAATAATCCTCATCTCCCCGCCGCACTTTGGGCAGACCAGCGGATTGATCTCTTAAATCCTGGCCAGCAGCATGGCCCAGATTGATGCAAAGGGGCATCCGACCGCCTGCTCCTCATCCACCCCGACTTTTGGCTTATCAGCACTCACCACGCTTTCGCCGGTGACCGGCTGCCCTGCCCTGTTTGCCACCTCTTTCCGCAGTGGCGCATTCGGTGCCAATACCCCATGGTAGCGGTGCCGGTGCCGCCGGGGTGGCGGCATCAGGAGGGCAATTCGGTCAAGAAACTCCGCCGGGGTCAGCCGCAACAGGGTTTGACCATCATGCTGAGGCTTTCGTAGGCGGTAGATAAGCATCTCATCCTTCTCCTGCCAACAAAGCCGCTCACCTGCAAATATTGGTCGGGCGCAGTAGCGAAACAGCCGCTCCAGCCCTTGCCGGTCTGCCCCTTCGATCCTTACCTCTGCATTCAGTGAAAAGCCACCTCCGTTCTGCCATGTCTGCATCTGTTCGGCATCATCTGATGAAAGCAGTCCACGCCGAACGAACAGGCGCAGCACCCGCTTTCTTATCTTCATCTGGGCTTGCTGAATCACCTCATCGCTGAGTCCGGTGACTTCATAGAACTGCAGTCCATCCTCCGTTTGAGCAAAAAGACCATCTATCATGCAGCTGTGGTAGTGGAGGTGGGCATTGAGCGACGAGCCAAAACGGTGGATGTAGGTGACTCCGCCATATCTGGCTGTAGGTGGTGCACCGGGGCACTGTTCCCGCAGGGTGCGCTCTATCACCCGCAACCCAACTTGCAGGACGCGCCCGCTCAGTTCTGCATCCTGGATCATCGCCACTCCTGTGCATCCATGCACCCGTGGCATACCGTACATCCTGTACATAAGTAGCGCAGCCGCTTTGGTAGGGTGATCACCCACTGTCTTACCGGCACCTGGGGGAAGAGCTGATCTACCAGGTGGGCGGCAGTTTCGGCCATGCGCTTGGTGTTGCAGGAGGGGCAAATACCTCTCCCTTTGCACGAATAGGCGATCAGAAAATCCTCACCACACCCATCGCAGCGAGCACGGGCACAGCTTCCGCTCCTGCTCACACTAAGTACCTACATCCATGTAGGCAAATCCGTATGCCAGTATCCCGCACTCCAGAAACTTTCGCAGATCCCGTTCTACATGCTGGGGAATGGGGTCATAATCCGGGTTGGACTCTCGTGTATTCTCTAACCAGGTCTCGAGGTGTTGCTGCACCACCTGATAGGTTGCCGTGCGCTCTGGTCTTCGGCGCTGGTATACGCGGGCTTCCGGGGTTGGCTTTGGGTGACACTGAGCAGCCCAAGCAGACATCCTTGTCGTTCC
>JBEVXV010000551.1:0-4496 GCA_040505915.1 Sedimenticola sp.
ATGTAGATGATGTAAGAAAATGTGGAACCATGTCGACGCTCGTATTTTGTTTGTTTTTTGTCGTGTATTTAAATAAAGATATATGTTCATAATGCATCACTTTTAATATAATATATATTTATTTTTTTCATTCAGAAAACAGCCATGCATGATTCGGAGTCGGGCCAGGATCGGCTTAGCCACCTTTGATTATAACGCCCTGGGCGAAAACGATGTGTCTGCTGATGGTGTGCCTTTCTCCCTGAACAAGAAGCGCCGCTGGGAAATTCCAGGCCTTCTGAAGTCGCAGATTCTGCACGGAGACTTCAAGCACGAAGAGTTCGGCGTCCAACTCATCGAACGTCACACCCTACTTGGGTTGAAAAACGCCATAAGCATATGTGCGTCAAAACTGCCTGGCGCGAAATCTGGAAATAATAAACCAAAGGAAATTATAAAGCGGAAGGGGTACTTGAATGTGAAATGTGTTATGAACAACAAGCCGCCGCGCGCAAGGCGGAGGCGGTACCAGCGACCTGCTCCAGAAGAGGAACCAGCGCCACCAACAGACCAGGTTATATATGATTTCATGTATCCCGTGCCGGCATCCAGCTCGCACAATCCCAAACGATTTGGATATGACACTAGAGATCCGAATTATGACACTCGGGAAATGAGTAAGACAAGACACTGTCGGCGTCAGCGGTTCCGTCGGAGATGTGCCGACATGATTGGCGAATCGCTCCGCCTCCTCGCCGACGGCGGTTACGATGACTCAGAGGAGGAGGACCCCGTATTTGAGGAGGCAGGGCCAGTTGTCAGGGAGACAACGGTGATTCTAGAGGATATACTGCGACATTCCACAAAGGTACAGGAACTTTGTCACAGAGGAAAACGGAACAAGAGTAGCTCATCTTCAAATGAGAAAACTGACAATGGGTTGATGTGGGAAAAGAAGCATATTGTGTATGTTGCCAAACACGACGACGCACACCGAGCGGAACACCCCAAACCTAAAACTGCGTACGTGACAACTGCGGAGCCGGTACATCTATTACTGAAGAATGAAGAAGTAGACCCTTACAACCTGAAAACCATTTATGGACAAGATTACGTAGAGTGTGAATGCTTTCCTCGAAAGTTTATTCTCGACATCTCCACTGGCGTTTCAAATTTGGAATGTTTAAAATACGATGGGGCTTTGCTGGCTGAAAAAACGGCCGCGCTGTTGGTATTCACTCACGATGTTGACAACGAAGTTAACAATGAGAAAGAAAATATGTACAATGTGATTCTTAAAATGAAGTTCCATCCCAGCATGGAAGTTGTAAAAATCGATACCCTGTTTGATTACACGGAGTATAACGTCACTGACATTATCAAAAATACCTTGTTTTTCATTGAGACATTGCCTAGTGATGTAGTGCTGAAGTCGAGAAAGCCGTATGATGTAACACAATGTAACACTGATGGTGCTCTAGGAAACTGTGCTAACTGGAAATGTGCGGCACATCTCCCGACGGAGCGGTATCTATACGAAACGTATGTCAATGCGGAAGCAGGAGGGCTGGCAGATGAACTCGGCTTCGAAGTTGTATCACGCATGGACGCGTATTCTCGAGAGGATAAGTCGGATATCTTCTCGCCAAAGAACAGGTTATGTTACATTTGTTACAGTGAATTGGCTACTGGGGAAGCGGCCACTGCTCTCATGGCATGTGGACATTGGTTCTGTGACATATGTTGGCGGGAACACTTGACAACAAGCATCAACGCTGGAGCCATAAAGCTGCTGTGTCCGGAATACGACTGCAGCCGCACCGTCGACCGGGGAACGCTTCTGTCATTGGTCAATATTGAGAAAGTTATTAAGCACGTCAAATGTTGTCATGACACTCTGGTGGAGCAACAGGATGTGATGAAGTGGTGCCCAGCGCCGTCTTGCGGCCGCGTGGTAGAAGTAAACTCGGTTGACGTGATGAATGCACAGTGTGCGTGCAAAAATAAGTTTTGCTTCAAGTGTCTCAAGAATACTCACTGGCCAGCTCCATGTGATGTTATGCCCAAATATGCCAAGAAGCTGTATCATTCTCAAGCCACAGCCATTCTGCCAGAAGACTTTAATAATTATTTTACTGTAAATGGCAAGAACTGTCCTCATTGTAAACGATTTGTTGAGAAAAATGGCGGGTGTAGTTATATGAGCTGTATGTGTGGCAATTCATTCTGCTGGGGATGCGGACGGCCCTATACGTTGGATCATTCGGAGCACACAAACTGCTCCAGTCTCGACAAGCACGGAACTGAGGAGAGAACATTCGTCAGTAACACACAGTCTTCAAGAAGGCGACGCAAGTGGTATAAACTAGCATTGCATCATCGCGCCCAACAACATCCATTAAAGCTACAGAAACTGAAATCGACACTAAGGAGTGTGTCCGTATTAATGCGGGCGCATTTGACGAAGGCTGAACTGAGAGGTGACCCGGTCTGTCTAGAATTCCAAGGACACGCTAATAGGACGTATAACCGTGAAGCCGATAAAGTTAATGATTTCCTCAAACACATGGTCGGTCTGTTCACGGAGATGAACGAGATAGCTGAGCACGTGGGAGTTTTGTTGGACTGTGGAAACATGGCGGGACAAGATTACCTCCCGTTTCCAAGAATTGCCGCCAGACTAGGGGCGTTCGCTGCATGCATTTATGATGTGTTCACTGTCGAGGCCGAACACGATCCTAAACAGGCTCTTCTCAGGTTACAAGAAATTCATCTACGTTCCAACCGGTGCATTGCAGGTCTGGTCAGATGCGTTAAGCGAATTAGTCTGTAAATGTGTGGCCTCTACATACATGTACATGTAGGTGTCCGGATTAAAATGGGACTTTGCAACATGTTTCGGCTTTTTACTGGCAAATTTTGAACTGTGCTGTTCAGAAACACCATCTTTTGGAGTTTAGAGCTACAATGTTTGACGTTCAAGCAATTATATATAATATATATAATATGTAACTAGTTATATCACATCGTAAATGCATGCATGAACATACCAGTTACATATTGCACAGCTGTTATTTTATTTCTACCAGTAGCACAATTATAATCACACGGTATGCAAATAAAACTATCATGGATTATACATTGTATAGACTTATGCGAGTATACTATCTATTAACTCCGTTAAAATTTGATCAGGACTTATAATTGAGCCGCATCGCGAGAAAACCAACAAAGTGGCATATGCGTAAAGCATCGACCCGGATCAGCCTGCACAGTCCGCGCAGGCTAATCCGGACTGACACTTTCCACCTCCTGGGGATATTCTGTTTCAGGAACTATTACTCTATACCACTATCACCTATAGGCGGGAAATGTCAGGTGGGATCAGATGGCGTGCTGCGCAATTTGATCCGGGTGGATACTTTATGCAGATGTCACATCGTTGGTTTTCTCCCAATGAGGCTTATATTTATTTTTCTTGAGCCCTAAATCCGACTAATGACATTACCAGATTTTGTGGCTATGGTGTTCTTTGAGGGATCTCGAAAGGAAATGTTCATGACGATTTCCTTCCAAATATTGTCTCCACTTGCAAATAAACTTTTAAAACTTTTTCTGAATAATATTCTAGCTAATTTCTATTACTAAAGAAAGTTAAGGAATCTTGTTTTATTTAGAAATGGGAGACACTTGAAATGCAATTTTCGCCAGGTCCCTTCAATGAAACTTCGCCGATTTTGTCAAAACTAGAATTTAATATCTGTTATTACGAATATATATGTGTAATATAATTCCGCATTTGCTCTGACATTTTCACCTACTGTTGACATAATTTACGGGACATATGGCCATTTTTGGCGAAACCTCCAGATGCAATAAGGCATATTATCCCATTGTGCCCACATTCCTTACTTTTGTACACGATATATTAGTAGACGTGACGTGGACAAAGTACATACATGGGAATAGGATAAATTAGTTAGAACATGGTTCGTCCGCCTATACGGTCGATAATCCGCTCGCTAAAGCTCGCGGATTATCTCCACGTACAGGCGGACAAACCATGCTATATTACTTATACATGTACCATGTGCTGTTCCATAGACATATATAATATTCAATTTGATTTGGGTCTATGCTCGTTGCAAATGGTAATATTGTTTATATCATGTTGTAACACAATTTTATGGTAACTGTATTTTAAATGTAGATAATAAATAAATACTAGTGTGAGAGTGTTGTACATGTAACATCTGTTTATTCACAAAAGTACACTACCGCTTGCATTAACCTTGCCAGCTGTTATAAAACCGTTGGGTATTAACTCAATATGTATACTTGAAATCAAGGAGCTTGATTGGTTGAGCCGAGCCTGAGCACAGCGCTCAGGCTCGGCCAATGAAGCTGGTTGATTGAGAGGTCACATTACCAGTAGATTCTCAAGATACATGTAGGTTTTAATAACTGATCATTGGCAGGATTAGTGCAAGCGGTAGTGTATTTGTCGTGACCAATCC
>JBEVXV010000552.1:0-7855 GCA_040505915.1 Sedimenticola sp.
CCTGATCGATGGGTTATTCGGTAAGCCGCTATGATTTGGTTGATTCGGTTCGCTGCCCGGCGACCATGGTGGGTCTTGATCATCTTGGTCGCGATAACGGGATCATTCGGCACGCAACTCGATCAGCTGAGGCTCCACGCATCCTTTGACAAGATGATGTTGGAGGGCGATAAAGCACGTGTCGCTTTCGATGAGTTTCGCGAGGTTTTTGGTGAACGCGAGACCGTCCTTCTGTTTCTGTCTGACGAGCAGTTGCTGCGTGCGGACAACTTGGCCGTGATCGAACGGACGCTTAAGTTAATTCAGGCGCACTCTTTCGTCAATACCACATCCAGCCTGTTTTCGCTAAAAGATGTGCGCGTCGTGGAGGACGGAGAAGTCTTATCCCGCCCTTACCTGGACAGCACAAATCCACCCGTCGGCGCCAAAGCCATGGACTCCTGGCTTAAGCACGCACTGAGTGATCCCGTGCTTGCGGATCAGTTCATTTCGAGAGATGGCAAGGGAATGGTGGTTGCTATCGAATTGACCACCGACCTAAAGGGTGCCACTAGGGATGCTGAGATTGTCAGTGCCCTTGATCGCCTTGTAATGCCACTAAAAGAGCGCCTGCATACCGTAGTGCAGGTTGGGCCGCCAATCCTGCGACAGGCTGTCAACGACAAGGTGATTCACGATCAGAAGCTGATTCTGCCAGCTGCCCTGGGACTATTGCTGCTACTCCTGGCCCTGATTCTAAGACGACCGAACGGTGCCATTGTGCCGCTGGCCACCGGGACAATGAGCGTGATCTGGACGTTGGGCGCAATGGCGCTACTCGGTATAGAGATCAATGTAATGACCTCCATCGTTCCGGCGCTGTTGATCATCATCGGCTCCACGGAGGACATACATCTGCTGGCCGAGTACTACGCGGGCCGTGGCGCCGGTCTGGACAAACAGCAGGCAATCGATCGCATGGGAAAGCGAGTCGGCATCGCGGTACTGTTGACGTTTCTCACTACCGCTCTGGGTTTCCTTTCCATTGCCACCAACCCCATCGCCATCCTGCGTGAATTCGGCTTGATGGCGGGCTTTGGCCTGGCAGCAAACTTCTTGGTCACGACCCTGCTGGTTCCGGCCTGGATGCAGTTGTTTTCACCAGGGATCAGCGCCAGCCTCACCTCGACGAACCGGGACAACTGGATTCAGGGGGCGGCGGTTCGTCTAATGGGCTGGGTATTGCGGTCAAAACGCCTGCTACTCTGGACGCTGACCGGGGTGCTGATCCTATCGGCAGCCGGCGCCCTCCAAATCAAGGTGGACAATGATCCGCTCGGATACTTTGACGAAGGTGACGAGATTATACGGGACAGGGCCATCCTGGAGGATCGCCTCACCGGGAGCCACAGCTTTTCAATCGTACTGGATGCCAAGATCGAAGAGACGTTTCTCAAAGTCCGCTACCTCGAAACCCTCAACGAGATACAGCGATTTATCGACGGTACGGGCCTGTTCCGTAAAACCTTCTCCTTCGCCGACATTATGGCCAAGATCAACATAATTATGGAGGAGGATGACTCAGGGGAGTTCTACCTTCCGGAGTCGGACGATATCGCCCAAGAGTACTCCCTGTTCCTGAATGAGAAAGAGATTCGAGAATACGTCTCAGCCGACTTCAGCCGGGCCAGAATCGTTGTCCGTCACACCATCAATGGATCACACGAACTGGGGAAAACCATCGCGATCGTTCAGGACTACCTGGCCAAACACATCCCCCGCGGCGTAGAGATCCATATCACCGGCAGAGAGGTGATGACCAAGCGAGCCGCAGACTACATGGCCCTGGGGCAAATCATATCCCTGGCGCTGGTATTCCTCGTGATTTGGACCCTTGTTGCAACCCTTTTCGTTAACTCCTGGGCCGGGTTGATCGCACTGGTCCCCAACCTTATTCCGGTGGCATTGCTGTTTGGCGTAATGGGCTGGTTTGGCATCGCCCTGGATACCAGCACCGCCATGGTTGCGGCCATTGCCCTGGGTATCTGTGTTGATGACACCATGCACTTCATGGTGCGCTTTCACCGCAGCAACCAGGGACGGATGGATGCCCTCTCGGCCCTGGAAGACACCGTACGCCATGAAGCTGTTCCGATCTTCAGCACCTCCCTGGCACTGACGGCAGGTTTCTCGCTCCTAGCGCTGTCCTCCTTTCCTCCAGTGGCAAATTTCGGCCTGTTGAGTGCCATGGTGATTGTCGCAGCCCTGATGTCCACCTTCCTGATCACCCCTGTGTTGTTATCCAGCGTCCGCCTCGTCTCGCTCTGGGATATGCTTGACCTGAAACTCCAGCACAAGATCCGCGAGAGCTGCCGCCTGTTCACCGGCATGAAAACGTCGCAGATAAAAAAACTGATACTCCTCAGCGAGATTCGCGACTTCGAGGCTGGCGATACCCTGTTCCGGCAGGGAGAGAGCGGCCACGAGTTGTTCGTGGTTCTGGCCGGAAGGGTGGAAATCTGGAAGAACGACCAACAGGGCCTGCGGGCACTTGCACAGCTGGCAGATGGAGAGATTTTTGGTGAGATGGCTCTGATTCGGAGTCAGCGCCGATCAGTTTCAGTTGCCGCCCTGAACAGGACGCGTGTCCTTGTGATGCGCTGGGATGAACTGCAGCGTATCAAACGAATCTCCCCGCGCATTGCCGCCAGGTTGTTTACGAATCTCTCAATGGTTCTAGGTGACCGGCTTGATATGGCAATGGCCTCCAGGGATAACCCAATCCATCGACAGTTGGATCAAGAGTTGACACCAGCAATGGATCTGCCGAGGGAAACCCGGGCGGCTGACAGCCAATCGCCGGCCCGACTCGACCACGACCTGCGTGATCCGCTCAACGCCATTGTTGGATTGAGCGATCTGATGCTGAAGACCCGGCTCGACTCTCAACAACGCCAGTACCTGAGCCGGATGGGTGACTCGGTACGATCCCTGTCACGCACCATACTGACAGGTCTAGGCAGCGCTGACACACGCCGCGCAGGAGTGGTCCTGCAGGTGGTCGAATTCAAACTCAGCACCGTCTTGGAATCGGTGATGGAGGCGATCAGTGGTATCGCCCGACAAAAGGGGCTGGCAGTACGGCTTAACATGGCCTCCGAGATAAGCGACAACCTGCAGGGCGATCCGCTAAGACTCGGCCAGATACTGCTGAGCCTGGCTCACAACGCGGTCAGGTACACCGAAGAGGGGGAGGTTCGAATCATCCTTGATGCCGAGCGACTTACCAGCCACACCCTGGTACTGCATTGCAGTGTCCAGGACACGGGGTCTGGCATGAGTTCCGAACGACTCTCCGAGATCATGGTGTTGACCCCCGACACGCGACAAATCGACCATGGACTGGGTCTGGCCATATGCCGCCGATTGGTGGAACTGATGCACGGCGAATTCTCCGCCGATAGCAGCCCCGGTGTAGGCAGCGATTTTCGCGTTTCGGTCAAACTCGGCCAGACTCACCATGGCGCCGAGGGTCTCGCCCCGAAACTTCCTGCGTCACAACGCAATCTCGAGGTGCTTGTCGTGGACGACAATCCTCTTTCCCGTGAAATACTGATCAACGCCCTGGCGGGCCTTGGGCTGTCCGCGACCGCTGTGAATAGCGGCGAGGCCTCGCTCACTGCTATCACCGAGCGAAGCAACACCGGCAGGTCGATTGATGCCTTGATCCTTGACTGGCGAATGCCGGGACTGGACGGCATCGAGACGGCGAGACGGGTGCGGGGGATGTCCGCGTTGCCGAAGCAACCTGCCATCCTGTTGATTTCCGCCTATAGTGAGGACGATCCTCCCGCCGAACAGGATCTGGCAGGCGTAATCGATGTAGTGCTGCACAAGCCAGTCGAACAGTCTACGTTGTATACAACCCTGGTGACCTTGATTTCCGGAGCCCCGCCAGTGTCAGCTTCGGAGCAGGTGGAACAGACGACTGCAACCGAGACATCTGATTTTCCAAGCGGCACCCGTATCCTTCTGGCCGAGGACAGCTTCATCAATCAGCAGATGGCGCTGGAGATGCTGCGCAACATGGGCCTCGAGGTGATCGTGGCGGAGGACGGTGTGGAAGTTCTGCACAGGCTTGAAGAAAACCCTGTAGACGGCGTACTACTCGATCTCGAGATGCCGAAGATGGGAGGCGTCGAGGCCTGCCAAAAGCTGCGTGCAGATCTCCGCTTCCAAAATCTTCCGGTCATCGCCATGACGGCCCACGTCCATTCCGATGACGAGGAACGCTGCCTGAAGGCTGGCATGAACGACTTCATCAGCAAACCGATTGATGCGGCGGTGTTGGCTGCTGTGCTGCGTCGCTGGCTGGTGGATGATGCCCCCAAGGAGATCGATACCGCTGCGGCATCACCGCATGGAGCGTCATCCCATCCGGGTATAGATACCAAGCTCGCGCTAAAGCATGCTTCCGGAAACAGGCCGCTGATGGAAACCCTGCTGCGCAATTTTATGGCCACTAACCATAATATTACGGCACGCCTAGGCGAACTATTGGACGAGGGCCGGGGAGCCGAAGCGGCGGCGATGACCCATACATTGAAAGGCGAAGCTGGTTGTATTGCCGCCACGGGGGTGGTTGATAACAGTCGGAAGCTTGAGCGTGCGCTCAAAGAGGAGGGGGATTGGCGGGTGCCACTCGCCACCTTGGACACCGCACTGGGCGAGGTCCTCGACCGGGATCACCTGAAAACACTCTGAGTACCCAGTCAATTATGCATAATCCAAAGACCGTTTCTGTCAAGCACTCCCTGGGTACGCGGGTTCTGAAAATCGTGCTGGGAGCGTTTATCGTTCTGTCTCTTGTTTTAACCGCACTGCACCTCTATGCGGAGTATTCGCGGGAGAAGGAGCAGATTATGCGCGAACTTCAGATCATTGCCGACATGTCCTCACCGGGCCTTGCTCAAGCCTTGTGGGACGTAAACCACGACCAGGCGCTCGACATTCTCCGGGGCATGTCCAGCTTTCCCTCCGTTGTGAGAGTGCGCCTTTCCGACGAGTGGGGCAAAGAGGTCGGCCGCATTGGCGCCAAGAATCCGGCGGCAGGTGAAACGGAGTCCGGTGAGTCGCCGTCTGGATTGAATGGGAGCAACCCCCAGGGGTTTACGCAAAGTCTTCCCGTTTTTTACCGGAAGGACGACAAGCAAAGCAGGGTCGGCACCCTTACCATCGCCTCCAGCACCGATGCGGTGTTTTCGGCAATCCGTTCCGACCTGTTATTTCTGCTCTTCGCCGCGCTGCTCAAGGCGCTCCTGATCAGTGTTCTCTTCCTGGCGATCTTCCGCATCAAGCTGACCCGCCCCCTGATCGAATTTACAGCGGAAGTCTCCACCATAGACCTCGATAATCCAATGCCTGATCTGGCGCAGCGGGTTAACCTCGACAAGCGGAGCGAAATCGGCGTCCTAGCACACTCCATCACGGAAATGGCCGAGCGGCTGCGTTGCGCCAACGCCGCCATTCGTGAGACCGAGGAGAAGTACCGGGGCATTATAGAGAACGCCATCCAGGGTGTCTTTCAGACCACCGTCGACGGCGCCATAGTCACTGCGAACCCAGCCTTGGCGCAAATGTTCGGATACGATTCGATCGAAGAGGCAGTCGGAGTCACGGATCTTGTTCACCAGCATTATGTGAACCAGAGCGACCGGGAGGAGTTCCTCGCCACTCTCCGCACTCAGGGAGTCATAGAAGGATTCGAGTTGGAGCTCAAACGGCGGGACAATACCCAGTTTACCGGGCTGATCCATGCCCGTCTCACCTCATCCCCAAAAGACGGCAGCACTTTAATGGAGGGAACGATACAGGACATCACGGCGCGCAAAGAGAAGGAGTATGCGATCCAGCAGCGTGAAGCCGCCCTGGCCTCCAATCAAGCTAAAAGCCAGTTCCTGGCCCACATGAGTCACGAGATCCGCACGCCCATGAACGCCGTCATCGGCTTGACCCAACTGGCGTTGCGCACGGAACTGACGCCCGTGCAAAATGATTACCTGAAAAAGATCAATAGTTCAGCCCAGGCCCTGCTGGGTGTCATCAACGACATACTCGATTTCTCTAAAATCGAGGCGGGAAAGCTGTCCCTCGAACGGATTCCTTTCGACCTCCAGGAGATCATGAGCAACCTGGGAAATATCATCGGCATGAAGGCGCAGGAAAAGGGCCTGGAGTTGATATTCTCTGGTGATCCGAATCTACTGCGACGACTTGTCGGAGACCCGCTGCGCCTGGGTCAGGTGCTCATAAACCTCGGGAATAACGCGGTCAAGTTCACTGAAAAGGGTGAAGTGGTGGTTACAACTTCCCTGCTTGAGGTGGGAGAAGATTGGGTGCGGATCGGCTTCTCGGTAAGGGATACGGGGATAGGCATCAGCAGCGAGCAGCAGGAGAAGCTTTTTCACTCCTTTTCACAAGTCGATGCAGACATTACACGTCGTTTTGGCGGAACGGGGCTGGGGCTGGCTATATCGAAGCAACTCGTCGAAATGATGGGTGGGACTTTGGTGTGCGAAAGTGCTTTTGGTAGTGGGAGTACCTTCTCCTTCGATCTGCGTCTGGGAACTGTAATTTCGTCGTCATCCAGTGGACGCGTTCCTCCGGAACGTATTCAGGGTAAATCGATACTGGTGGTTGATGATAATGAAACGGCCCGGCAGAGTCTGCGGGCCATGCTGGAAGGTTTTTCGTTCAAAGTCGAAACCGCCGCCTCTGGCGAAGAGGCCCTCGTCCGCCTCGCCGAACGTAGAAAATCTGGCAAAGTATCTTATGATGCCATCCTTCTTGACTGGAAAATGCCCGGAATCGATGGCCTGGAGACGGCGCGCCGCATACGGAGCGATGACACTTCAAGGGATACCCCGGCCATTCTGATGATCACCGCCTTCGGCCGTGAAGAGGTCATGAAGGAAGTGGAAGACCTCAAACTCGACGGTTTCCTGACCAAGCCCGTGGGTGCATCCCTGCTATACGATACCTTCGCCGAACTTATGGGATTCAGCTCTGGTCATGGACGGCCGCACTCTACCGATTCGGAGTCAGCTTCCAGCCGACTAGCGGAACTCCGGGGGAAGCGGATACTGCTGGTGGAGGACAATCTCATCAACCAACAGGTGGCCAGTGAGTTTCTTCATCAGGCCGGTCTCGTCGTCGATCTCGCACATAATGGTCTCGAAGGCGTACATAAAGCCGGTACCGATGCCTACGATCTGGTATTGATGGATATCCAGATGCCGCAGATGGATGGCTTGGAAGCAACCCGGCGCATGCGTTCCATGGGTCTTAGCGATCTACCCATCATCGCCATGACAGCCCATGCCATGGCGAGCGATCGGCAACGCAGCCGGGAAGCGGGAATGAATGATCACCTTGTCAAGCCGATCGATCCGGATGTCTTGGCTGCGGTTCTGTTGCATTGGATCCCCGCAGGCATTGGAGAGGAAATTGAGAGGCCCCTCGACCGCCCGACAGCAGGAGTAAAATTGCCGCCGTCCTCTCCTGAGCCAGCCCTACAGGATATACCGGGGATCAACATGCCCAAGGCTCTGAAGCATGCCAGCAACAATCCAAAGCTGGTGCAACAGCTGATCGAGTATTTCATATCGGCGAATCAAGGAACCGCTGAGCGCATCACCGCAGCCCTCGATCAAGGACGGGATGCCGAGGCCCGCAAACTGATCCACACGCTCAAGGGAGAAGCCAGTGCTCTGGGGGCTGACGACATCACACAGTCCGCCCTTGACCTGGAGTGTGTGATAATGGCGGGCGGGAGTCACGACGACGGAATGGAAAGAGTGAAGCTGGCGCTGAATTG
>JBEVXV010000553.1:0-5636 GCA_040505915.1 Sedimenticola sp.
GCGCAGGCTGATCCAGGTCGATACTTTACGCATATGCCACTTTGTTGGTTTTCTTGCGATGCGGCTCATATCTGGAAGCCATGTTATCTGCCTATCCATCTGCCTGTACATTACAAAACTGTACCAAATACTGGATTTGCTATAATTTCAGTTTGTTTTTACACAATAACCCTTTGCATGCTGGGAAAAATAATGGCTATAAATAGTTCAATATATCCGAAGACGACAATACAGTAATATTGTTTCCTTATTGCTCTCTGAAAACTATGAAAATATGTCTTGGAATTTCCTTATAATTAACGATGCAATTCCAATGAAATTCCATGACATACCGTATTTGGAGGTTATTTTCACCGCTAGCATGCAAAGGGATAATATTAGGGGTAATCCGGGTAAACTCGGACAAGGGTAAAAATTCGGACGCGTTGATTTATACACATATTGTGTTTAGCATATATACACGAAGGCTTTGACGATGTATTTTTAACCTCCAATGACACGTCGTGTACCATATCTATACATAATCGATGACGTAGTCGCTACACCGGGATCATGCCAATATGCATTCTGGGAAACGACCTTCAAATTCTTTTTATCATTGCACGACTTTGAACGGCGGGGTATTTTGAACGTCAGACAACATTAAGTTCAATAGGTATATAAATCTAACATAGTGACTTGAAAATTGAATAAACATCGATATAAAGTATCCCTTTTATAGAATTATGTGGTTGTATCCGTGTTTATTGTACCAATATAGCCTTTATTATATAAAATGAGAAGTGTCCGAGTTATCCCCACTATTTTGCCAGATCAAAAAAACTCGGACATCGTTTTTTTCTCAATAGTCTTAATCGATAGAGCTACGTTAGTTGGCTTTGCGATTTCACATATATATAGGCGTCTAATGATTTTCTCTGTAATAAGAGCATGACAGGTTGGGGTCGGGCTTGGGTTTTTTGAATAGTTATTTGATTACAAGTAGGAATTTACACATTGTGACCCTATTGCACATCTTACGAACGAACGAACGGGCGATCGAACGAAGGAAGGGATGGGTGGACACTATATATATACCAATTGAGATACTTTATATTACTGTCTGATGTGTAATGAGACCGGTATGCCTAGTGCAATTCATTAACTTTGTACGTTCGTACGTCAGTCCCGCTTTGGAATACTCTGTATGGTTAATTCTGTTTCTCAGCTGCTACAGAGAAGCAAATTTTGTAATTTTCCTGGATATATTGGGAAAAAATACATTTTTATAGCACATATGTCTGTATTACGGCAGTTTGTAAACAAGAATATTCCTTGACCCTGTGCATATAAGATGTCCGTCAACATTATGTCCATACTGCAGCGGAGGGAGGTGACCTCGCGTGACGTCACAAAACAGTGGTTTGTCGACCAACGTCTACAATATTTGTTGGAGCATGAGTGGATGTTTGACAGCGGGTTGATCGTTCACGTGCACGCACTGTTAAGAAGGCTTGTGAATATGTACGACTGTGTGTTGGACAAATCATATGAGATCATCAATAGGTGGGATGAAGCTGGAGAGCAGGTGACCAGCCTTGTAATACTGGCAAAGGCTGTCGCTCGCGATGTCAGTTTTCCGGACATCGATACGTTGGTGGCAATGTGCGATGAAGTTATTATGATATCTAATTAAAACCGTTCAATCATAAATGTACTTAATCAGTTATTTATGTGAAATTCGAATACATACAAATGCACAAATTCTGGAGACAAAAACGGCCTTTTAAATGTTGCGAACAGTGTAGACCAATGCCATGGCAGTCTGTGTACCTGCTTAGCCATACCAATCATATAGACTATTATCAGCCTATTATCAGAATGGTCGGGGCTGGTGTAGGGATGTTGAAAATATTGTAAAACCATGAGACTGAATATATTTGAGCCTGTGGCTGAAAAAAATTACAACATATGCGACCAGCGTAGCTCCATATCAGCATGCCATTCGCGCAGACTGATCAGGGCCTTCACTGTTCGCTATTTCGTTAGTGGCGCAGCATTAAGGACTCCAGCGAAACAAAAAAAATATCTAATCATACTGTATGAGTGTGCAAAATGAAGTATATGTCCAATTATATGTTTGCTAGTATTTAATAGCCTACGTATACACGTGTTGGTGTGAGATGGTCGCAAATTAACGGCCTACAGGAATGCCAATTCCGAAAAAAATGTTCGTACAATGGTTTGACCAAAATGTATCGGTAATTTGTAATGTCGATTCCATTCTCGGCACTCCATACAGATACTTTAAATTTGTAGCCATCTATAGTGCATCGAGGTTAGCGTTGACTTAGCGACGCCAAGTTTTTTTTGGCGATAGCTCTAGTGTTCTTTTTCTGTTCTTTTTCGTTTTTGGCTTTAGCTACATTCAACTTATCTCGCACGAGAGTATAATAATAATATACTGTTTGTTTTGCATGTCGCTCAAATGGTGAGATGGATCATAAACACAATATAAATCCACAGTTAAATGTTTACTCATGCACCGTTTATATCTCACTTCCCATCCACATATGAAATACTGTGACTTTAATATACCACCATCGCCATCATCATCACCACCGTCATCATTATCACCATCATTATCATTGTTATCACCACCATCACAAAAGCCACCACCACCACCATCATCATCAAAAGCAACATTACGATCTACATCATCATCATCATTCTTCATCATCATCACCATCACCATCGTAATTATTCATCACCATCATCACCTTCACCATCATAATCATCATCATTCTTCATCATCACCCTCATCATCACACTCACCATCATCATCATCATCATTCTTCATCATCACCATCATTATTCATCATCATCATCACCTTCGCCATCATAATCATCATCATTCTTCATCATCACCATCATCACATTCACCATCATCATTCTTCACCATCATCATCGTCATTATTCATCACCATCATCATCGTCATCATCATGTTTCAGAATGCCAAAGAAATATGTCCATACGAAAAGAGGGAAGACCCTCAACTACAATCCAGAAGATTTAGAGAAAGCGGTGACCGCAGTCACAGAGGGCATGTCGATTAGGAAAGCAGCTACGACATTCGGGGTCCCTCGTGCTACAGTTGGCGATCGTGCTAGTGGAAGATTTGAAACAAATGTCCAACATGGACGCCCACCTTGCATTCCAAAAGTTCTTGAAGCGAAAATGGTTGAATCGGTAAAGATAGCAGCCAGGCGGGGAATAGGCCTCACTCGGAAACAGATTCTTGTTAGGACTAACGTTCTTTGCAAGCGTAGCAAAATAGGATCTGGCTATCCAAATTTTAAAGCTGGGAAAGATTGGTGGGAAGGGGTCAAGAGGAGACACCCTGACTTAACTGTGAGAAAGCCGGAAAGATTATCATCTGTTCGGGCACGAATGATGAATCGAGAGGTGCTGAATAAGTATTTTGATGATTTGGGCCGTGTTGTTGAGGAATTGAATATCAAGGACAAGCCTAAGAATATCTGGAATTGTGATGAAATGGGAAAGTCGTTTGAACACGATCCAGTTAGAATAGTTACAGAGAAGGGTGAGAGAAATTGCCTGGCAAGAACAAGTAGCCGGTCAACAAATATAACTGTCATGGCATGTGTGAACGCGGTCGGTCGCAGGATGCCCCCGATGTTTATAGTTAAGGGTAAAACATCAAAATCATTACATGGTTTTAATACCACAGAAGCACCTATCGGGTCACGCTGGTATTACCAGGATAACGGGTGGATGACTGACAGTATTGGTGAAAAATGGTTTAATGAAGTTTTTCTGCAGTTCTGCGGCACAGAGAGGCCCCAGCTTCTTATATTAGATGGCCACTCTTCCCATGAGACATTAGCTATACTCCAGAGAGCGCTGGAAGAAAACATACATATACTGGCATTGCCTCCACATACAACTCACTACCTCCAACCATTAGATCGTGCTGTATTTGGACCTCTTAATCGCTACTACAATGAAGAATGTTCGGAATACATTCGTAACAGCTCACTCCACCAAATAAATAAGTGGACATTCCCAACACTATTTCGAAAGTCATGGGACAAAGGCGTGACTTCGGTCAATATCAGGAGCGGATTCCGGGCATGTGGTATCTACCCATTTAATCCACATGCAGTACCTGGAAGCGCGGTAGAACCAAGCGAGCCCACAAATCGACCAGCAGCCCCAATAACCCCGACGACCAGTGACGATGCAGCTGAGTGTAGTGTGAATGACCTACTATCTGACGCGGGTGATATGCCTGTCGCTACGGTAGAAATCGCTTCTGGGATGGCATTTAGTCCTAGTACTAGTCTGCCGACAGACCTACCAGTCACAACTATTATCGACATCAGCAACCCGGCCGAACTATTGAAATTAATTGAAACTGGGGATATAATTATCACTCCAGATAACAATGATTCCACCACTCCAAGTATCGACCACACGGCAGATCCCACATATGCTGTTCCCATCGTGTCTACTAACGAAACATTATTAAGAGAAATAGAAGAGGTATTTCTCCCCAACTCCAGCATGTTAGAACCACCCAAAAAAAAGAGAAATGCAGTAAAAAAACATAGACTATTAACAAGTGACGCTATCGTGCGAGAGAAGTTGAATGTAGCTAAAGCTAAAAAAGAAAAAGAACAGAAAAAGAACGCTAGAGCTCTCGCCAAAAAACTTAGCATCGCTAAGTAAACGCTAACCTCTATACACAATAGATGGCTACCAATTTAAATTATCTGTATGGAGTGCCTTGAATGGAATCTTAGCACAGTTAAAAATGGTCGTACTGTTTATTCACATTTTGCGTTGATTATGCCTATTTTTTAAAAAAGTAAATTTTGTCCGAATTATCCCTGCTTGTCCGAACTTTTCCGAGCCCGTCCGAGTTTTTACCACCGCCGTCCGAATTTTGCCGATTTCACGGTAGCCACGTCTGCACTCGTTTGTACTATCACAGCCGTATGAAGCGATGCAAACCCTACGGCAATGGCCGTGGTACTGAACACACAATCGGCAATACCAGGTTTGCATACGGAAATGCCCGGGTAAGTTGGTATATGTCCGTTCAGATTTACATCGGCGAAAACCCGTCCGAGTTTACCCGGATTACCCCTACCGTGTCCTGTTCAAGTTCAATGTGGCAGTATTCACATTTTAAACAAAAATGCCCCAAAGTTAAATTTCTGTTTCTTTTCATATTGATTCTGGCAATTTTGCACTTTCTGTTGTCTATTTTTTCCCCTATTTCTCGTTGAAAACATATTTTGCCAGCTCAGTACAATTGTCAGCCTGAATTTGATCCTGCTGTGCTGTGAAAACATGTTTATCCCGTCAACTATACATCTACTAGACGTGAAACATGGTATACGTGAATTTTTCTCGTTTACGTCAAGTAGATACGTCATTATGTATGACGTTACGAGAACGCGGTAATCTTGTCGCTTCAGTAAACAAACTAATGAGGCCCCAAATGTATTTTTTTAGAGACATTTGAGTAACTTTGCTGTTGTTAACGGGATAAATAGAATATTAGTTTAGTGTCATGAACTTGAATATGTATCTGACTCGGCTCGAAAACAGGATGGGCTCGGCAAGT
>JBEVXV010000554.1:0-6258 GCA_040505915.1 Sedimenticola sp.
ACAGCGAGTCATCCTATGGGAAAATGATAAAATTTGAGAATTTTAGCGAGTCAAATGACTCGTTTGACTCAATGATGCGGAGGTAGATAAAACACTGGGTGGAGGTAGGGGCGGGGGGGGGTCGCGCAGAAAATACATTTCGGTGTATAATTGTTGCAGAGAGAAAACGATTTTGCTCTATGGGGGGGACCTCCCCTGATCACATTTTTCTTTGATCATATGTGGGGGTGGGGGAGGGCTCGTGCATAAAATATATTTCGCAGTACAATTGTTGCACAGTTTGCTCTTTGGGGAGACCTCCCCTGGCCAAAATTGTCTTTGATGTTGACTTATTTTTGGACCCATTTGTTTGTGTAGGCGGGGCGGGGCTCGTGCCGAAAATATATTCGGCATACAATTGTGGTAGAGAGAAAACGAGTTTGCTCTATGGGGAGACCTCCCCTGGCAACTTTTTTCTTTGATGTTGACTTTGTCATTTTTGGACCCATTTTGTGTGGGGTGGAGGTGGGGGATAGAGAATACCAGACTATTGTCTTTTGATATCAAGTTTATCAGGCGAGGCGAGGTTTCGCGAAGGAATTCCGAGATTTGGCGAGGAGTTCCTTGTGTTTCCGAGTCAAGCCTGATAAACTTGATATAAAGAGACACTATACTGGTATTTTATTTATCGGGTGACGTAGACAGTTGTAAAATGACACATACCGTTGACAACGTCATTTTGAAAGCGGACTGTTTACGTTGTGTCACATCATTGATGTCATTCGGCAGCATCATGTTGCGTCATACAGACAATGAAACGTTAGCGAACGTAGTTCTCTAATCCGGATTGACCGTGATAAATATATCAGCGTCAATGGCTGATACAGCAATATGTCATTTGGCCACCGGCATTTTGTCAATTTATTAGCATGCCACGATCCGTGTGATAAATTTCGTATCATTCCAGTAACTGATCCGGTAATATCTGCACAGTGTGCAAATATTTCCTTGACCTATTTATCGGAACTACGTCCACGTGATTTTATTTGGCCAATGAAATGCACCTCTCTAGAGCATCGGAGCATGACACCTGTCAATCAAGTGTTAGTGCAAGTGAACTTGTCAACACTCAAATTTAGTTTAATGGCTATTAATTAGCTTAATAAGCAGGAGAGTAGGTAATAAATAGAATAATCAACAGCCTATTGGTGATACCGGATTTATTTCACAATTCACTCCCAGATGTCGAGTCCGGTATCACCAATAGGCTGTTGATTATTCTCTATATACAGGCTAATGAGCAGTGTCCACTATGGTTGCAAAGGATACACGATTTCTGTTCAGTTAATCTCATCCACAAAATAATACACATGTATAATTTTTGAAGAACAATATTCAGACAGTGATACAAACGTTATATGTCTTCCATTGATACACCGGCAAACAGTGTCGTACCTGATCAAACTGCACGGATGTGCAGGCTGATCAGGGAATACACTGGTTATAATCGTCATATGGTACCTTTTAATGGGGGACACATTTGTGAGATTACAACATATTATCATTATAAATTATATATTATATGCTTGATTTGTGCTTCAGTTACCTCACCAGAAAACACATTATGTGGCACTTGCAATAGAACATCTCTAAACCGCACAAACAGACCAAATTGTGTGTTTAAATGTGATGGTTTTCAACCATTTGTCACTAACGAATATGCCGTTTCATGATTACTAACCCTTTCAACACTACATACCTGTATACATATCTTCGCAAACAGTGTAAATCCATATGAGCCGGCTCGAAACAAGCCGTCTCATCAGGATCTACATTATTTGCAAGTAATAATATATCCTGGAGTGCTCATCTACTTGATTGACGATGGAACCTCTCTTAACAGGACACACTGGGGACGTCCCCGTGTGTCCGGTTTAGAGATCTTCCACTGAATATATAAACTGTACAGACTCCATTCAGACTACACCATTAAATGAAACTACATTTGGGCATTCTGATCTTGGTCTATATTATTATAAAAAAACGAAAGGTCAGCTTTCCCGTACAAGGCCCAATTCATCCAGTTCTGGTATTCCTAGTATTTGTTTTAGAGAGCCATGTATCTATTATCTACACACGGACATGTACATATATCGACTGTGTATACATGTATGTGCGCACACGTAGAATCAGATTGAGTACATGTCTCTATTTTAATTGTGTACTCGTGTCTAGTGTACAGTTGTTGTTTTTTATGTAGGGTATAGCTGTGTTAACTGTGTACACTTTTCTTTTCACTGACTAGCGTACATGTACCTTGTCTGTTTAAATATTACGTCATCAGTATACGATACACGTTAGTCATGGTTCGAAATTACCCCACCAAACTATTGTGGAGCAATGGTATACAGTGAATAAGATATATCCCTTCAGCACCACAACTGTGCGGTCTTCACACCCAATGTCAAGGTCGACTAACTTAGAAATGTGCGCTACCATCAAAAATATGTTCATTCTTCTTCCTACTATTACAATCACTTCTGTTTTGACGATTTTCCCCGACCTTTGCCTTTCCTACTGCATTTCGTGCAATACTATGTTGATGCGTCTTTCTTTAGGAATGACTCATTGCCCTTTATTCCTGCACATTTATAGTGGAACCAGCAGTTACACTTGTCACATGCAATGCTTTCGTTTTGAAGTTCTGCTGGCTCCCACTCACATTCCAGTTTGCACGTAGTACAAATGTATTCGTTGGTTTGCGATTCCTCTAACATTGGTTTCTTTGTTGAACTGGGACCTGCCCGTTCACCCAAAGCCTGGATTTTAGTTCTCAACGCTTGTTTCTTCTTTCTTGGCACAGATCTTTTGAATTGCTTTAACGCATCGACAAATGCGATTCTAATGAAATGCTCTGTTATATCACGGAAGAGTTCCATGATCAAAATAAAAAAAAGCTCATCTTCAACCTCATCACCACCTTGCACATCAAACAAGGACACCCATTTCTGTGCAAGTTCCTCATTGGTGTCAACAGACAATCTACAGCTATGGTGTAACTTGTGATAATGAACGTGAATTTGTTCATGACTTAAGTTCTGCTGAACAACAGCATTCAAGTAAAGGAAAAATCCAAATACAGTATCACTAACTACTGTAAGGCCTCGTCCTTGTTGTTGTTTGAATTCAATTTCATTCATGGAATCATCTGTTTCAGATATATCAGATTCATTTATTCGAAATTCTTTTAACATGCGTTGTTTTTTATAGTCCATTTTCATCGAAATTTTACTCCTTTTTGTAGACTGTCCCATTTTTCTTAAAACTGATTCCTTGAGTCGTTTCGTAATTTTCTGCACACATGCTCCTGCAAGATATCTAATTTTACCTTTACTGGCAGATGACAGGTCAGCGTCTGTACTACCCACACCAACTCCCTCACTTTGTTTATCGGTGATGTCTTTGGCCTTCTTATTTACTTCTTTGTCCATCAGCCAAAACACAAGCTTAGATGACAGTTTATTTTGATTCTTGGTCAAAGTTGTAACCTGGAATAGGCTTGAAATAGAAGCCATATGCAAATCAGATATGATGAAGGTGTTCAGTTGGCTATATGCCTTTATCCAATGCTGGGAAGTTGTTAAATTGTGACTGATTATTTCATTAACTTCGTGGTAAAGAAAGTTTACATGATTTCTGAATCGCTCAGATCCAAACAGTTCTACAGGCACATCTGCTAAAAACGATGTAGATTTATTTTCTTCACAAAATTCACCAATATCCCATGGCGACTGTAACGTCGGTAACTCCTCAGTGGCCAATACATCTTCAGCAATACAATCATGCGCGACATCATCAGGTTGGCCAATTAAACAAGCCGCACTTGTAGATGGTACAGGTGTAGATGTTTCTGGGGTGGTGTCACTTTCAACAAACAAAGACTTTTCACAGCAAACTAAATCTTGTTGGAAGTCAGAAAATTGACTAGGTCTAGCATAAAAATTGTAGACAACCGCTGGGTGTTGTCTGTTGGCTGCTACACGATTAAAATTAACTATCCTCAATCCGTTCGTCGAAGTTGCTCTGCCAACAGCAACGCCCATTTGTCCTGGAGCAAAGAACGAGTAACAGTCAATTTCAACTTGCTGGAGGGTCTGTCCTTGTGCTCTGTGCACAGTCAAAGCGAATGCCAATATAATGGGCAACTGCACGCGAGAAGCAATGTTCTTTTGCTGTGTCTTGTCAAAAATGTCAAACCTTACAGTTGATAGTGGCACTAGCTTTCCACCGAAGTCAATAACCGGAGGACTGTCTTTAGCAAGGCGGTGTACAATTCCCTGTATCCCATTGTATAAACCGGAACCAAGGTTTCTGACAAGTATCACCTTGGCCCCTTTTTTCAGCATGAGGGTCTTTGGCACATCACTGGTACGCAGAGCATTCGCATTGCCTGAAATGTAACCAATATATCTATGTTATTCATTAGTATTCTATGACAAGCCGTTCTTATATTTATTCCCATATCAACATATCTTCTAAACTATAATATATAGGGTATCTACTAAAACAAATAACATATCTTAATTAAATAACATTTATATAAGATAATTATATACTAATGTTTAGTATAAATCTTATAAACAATATTAGATAAAATATATAAGATATAATAGTAAAGTTTAGTAGACATCTTATAAACATTATGATACATCTTTATCCTGTATAATATATCTACTAAACTTTAGTATGTGCTCGTCATGTGCTTGCATGGTATACTATGCTAGTTGTTATTTTCCCTAGCTTTTCGGTCTCCGTCGGGTTCATTACTCTCTATTTTATATATTATATGAGATATCTACTAAAGTTGATAAGATATCTAGTTTTTTGAATAAATATAAAAACGGTCTTTCTTATCTTTATATCTAATATAATATATCTACTAAACAAGTAAGATTTCTTAATTAAATAGCATTTATATAAGATATCTACTAAAGTTTAGTATATATCTTATAAACTATATAATATATATTATTTATTTTAAAATATATCTATTAAACATTAGTAGATTTCTGATATATAAACTTAAAGTAACTTAAACCCATGGTTTAGTAGTTAAACAATTAGTGATGACGTAGCAATATTGACGTTGTGTACGTTACTACGCAATTTCAAATGTTTGTCCTGATGAATCGAAACCGGTTGACAAAAAATGTAAAACACTCGTGATACTGTGTTATGTAATTGTATTTATATTTGTACTTGTGCCGGGACGTTTGTGTGGGTTTTGTATATATATATATATATATATATATTTAAGATTTCTACTAAACTTTAGTAGAGATATTATATATTATAATTATAATATATCTACTAAAGTATAGTAGATATCCACTAAAGTTTATAAGATTAATATAAAAACAGCGTGCAATAGATATCGTACATGTATATACTTTACCAGATATCTTATATACTATATAATATATCTACTAAACTTATAAGATATCTCACATACATAATTGTATCATAATTAAATGAGCCGCACTTGTAGATGGTGCGGTACGGGCGTAGCTATATATTATCTATAAGATCAGATATCTACTAAATTATATAAGATATATACTAAACATTATCAGTTGGATAGCAACAGTATTGTAATAATGTTATGCCTCAAGTGTGACGTAGTCCCTTTAAAAAGCAAAATACTCAGAAACGTATGGATCAGAATAAGAATGCAGCGCACTATTCATACTCGGGGTCAAACAATCAGTATGCTACATTCTGAGACTGGCTCATGAGTAGAGTGTATACCATATGGTCCAGTAATGTATGCCGACACAGAACTGATGCATGTATATAATAAACATTACCCTCATCTTTGGCCTTGAAAACGAAAAGTTCTTCATCAACTTCTTCCAACATTTCATGGTTCACATACTGAGCATCGAAATTCGTCCCGTAAAGCCGTGTAATTTGGTGAGCAGGAACATCAAGGGGCCTCTCCAATGCCTTTAGAAACTGAACAGTTTCTTCAGATGGCTTTCCATCGCAAAGCTGGTTGACAGCCATTATCAGCGCCGGTTCAGATTGTCTAACAACCTGAAAGGACAGAAGAAAACATACTTCTAATCAATGAGCATCCCTGTTGCCATAACACTAGATACGGGAATTGCACGAACGTTTGATTCTCTTGTCAGAGACACAGAACACCAGGGCCGTAGCCAGACCTAAAAATGAGACGAGGCCATACACGCGAGCGCGAAGCGCACCGCTAACGCGGGG
>JBEVXV010000555.1:0-11388 GCA_040505915.1 Sedimenticola sp.
CATCCCTCTTTTTCGAACTTAGCCATTTTTCACTATTTTACAAGTTTGACTTTTTGATTTTTATGCATCCAGTGTCAAACAGCAAAGTATACAGGCAGTTCCTCGACGGGCGTATATTGTGACCTCTGGCCCTCTTGTTTGATAGGGCTAAAGAGGTATTTGGCATAAAATATTAACTGAAGATACGTTGTGTTTCAGAACAAATGGATGAAAGTTAATTGAGCGACTGTTCCAACTATGACCGTCGGAAACGTTGGAATGCCGGACAGCCGACCGGTTATTTCTTTGAAAATAAATGGAATGTTCGCTTCTGCAGACTAGAGTCTCCTCAACCATACGAAAAGTGTCTCCAGGGAAAACGTGTTGTACTTTTCGGAGATTCTGCAACAAGACAGTGGTATACTGAACTTAAAGCCAAACTACGAAACTGCATTCAAACGACGGAGATATGGACCACACCGAAATGGCATCTGCCGTCAGAATGTGTCGATCGGGAGCAAAACATTACTATTCGGTGGCAAACCCACGCGCACGCCTTCTATCACGGTGCTAAACACCTCGCGGCAGTTATTAAAGACAATCACATCCATGTCGACATATATAGATCAAATCCCAGCCGATGAGGATGTTGTTGTTGTTATTCAGATGTTTGCACATGCGCTCAAATTCCATCACGATATTTTTGAAGCACGAAAGGTGTTAGTACGAGAAAGTGTGGAAAGGTTATTGCAAAGGAACACAAAAGCTGTGGTAGCTATAAAAGGGCCACACGTGTATGGAAATGAATATGGACTTGATGATTACTATGGGTGTCTCTACCGTGATATAATGTTTGATGCGTTTAAAGGTTTGCACGACATAGTTGTTTACGTTGACTATACTGATATGACGTCAGGTAGATAGGTAGCAAACTTACACCCGTAATACCACACTGTACACGCGATGGAGCAACAGCTTTTGGGGTATATCTGCAAGTGAAATCGACAATAGTATACAAATAGTGCATACCAGTGAGGGCGACAGTGGAGTACGATGGGCAGGAACATTCCGGGGGAGGAAGCGTCAGGAGAATTGACAGGGCAGCCATCTCCCTGTGATCGCACGAATGTCAATGCTACTGAATTGGTTTCTCCGGTTAATGTAACGCAGTCATGCGCTAGGGGTGTGCATGACATCGCTGCCAGACTGACAGTATGTAATACTATGTCAGCCATGGAACAACATGAGAGTAAAGACCTAGATTCAAGCTGGTCTGGTGAGGTTGGATTACTGCTGCCCTGGGAAGCCGGGGCTGCAGCGAGTTGGGAGAGGGAGTTGTTCATGTAGATCTGGTAACTCGCGAGGGACGTTGGAAATTCTAAGTTGTGATGTCTCCTCGGGTGCCAGCTCTGCTGTTCCGGATGCACCATCAAACTGGGGATTTTCAAATAAAGATTTGATAGATGAACAGGCAAAAGACAATGATTTGCAGGTGTTGCTAGAATGGTTGAACAATTATGCTGTTCCTGGACAAGATACATTGTTCCTTTCTAGCCCTGTAGACAAATTATACTGGTTAAACAAGGAACTGTTCACTTTGATTGATGGTGTATTATTCCGGAACCAACCGGATAGTGACGAAACAGACTTGGTACTGCCGTCAAGTCTCCGAAAAGTAGCTTTTGAATGGAACCATGACATTCCATCAGCAGGTCACCAATGGGTCGCAAGAACTAAGGCCCGAATGAAAGAAAAGTTCGTTTGGTATCAGATGGGACAGGACATTTCGAAATATGTAACAACTTGTACTGTCTGTAATCAAAACATTTTTTTTAATAAATAGGGTCATTTTGGGCTAAAACACTATCAAGCCGGTGCTCCCATGGAACGCGTTCATATAGATTTCATGGGCCCATTACCGAGAACGCCGCGAGGCAACGAACACATATTAATGATGGTTGACCAGTTCACTAAATGGGTGGAATGTATTCCATTGTCGTCGCAAACAGCCGAGGTAACTGCAAAAGCCGCAGTCGATCAATTTTTCTCGAGATTCGGTTACCCATTCGAACTGTTTTCGGACCAAGGCAGAAACTTTGAGTCCAAACTTTTTGCTGCAGTGTGCAAGGCGTTGCACATACACAAGTCGCGCACGACCAGTTATCGTCCATCTGCTAATGGGCAGGTGGAGCGATATAATCGAACATTGATGGATGCGGTTAGGTGTTATATTGGTCAGTCTCAGAATCAGTGGGATTTGCAATTACAGCAAATCGCAGGGGCTCTGAGAGCATCCGTTAACCGTCAGACTGGCTATACCGCAAATAAGCTCATGCTGGGCAGAGAGGTTAACATTCCAGCCTACCTAATGTTTCCGCAACATGCACAAACGCATACTGATCCGGACAGTTATGTGTCAGAGTTAACGCAAAACATTCAGAATGCTCATACAAAGGCAAGGGTTACATTGAAAACCTCATTCCGTCGCATGAAGCGCAATTATGACTTGCGAATCCTGGAGCGTCCGTATGAAAAAGGGGATTTAGTTTATTTGTTAGATACCGCCGTCCTAAAAGGTAAATGTCGTAAACTGTGCCAACCTTGGAAGGGTCCTGCGGTTATTACCCAGAAAATATATAATTCCCTGTACCGTGTCCAGTTGAAAAATGCAACTTTTGTAGCTAATCATGATCGATTAAAGCCCTGTAAAGATAGGCAGGTACCTGGATGGGTGAAATCAGTGCTTGAACGTACTCTGGGAGGGGGTACTGATGTAGACCAACATGATGGGGATTTATACTGTTATTGCCAACAGCCTTGGAATGGCAGATTTATGATCCAATGTGATTATTGCACTGAGTGGTACCATGGGTCATGCGTGAATATAACTGCAGCCGATGCTTTGGACATCAATAAATATAAGTGTCAAACTTGCAAACGACGCTCAAATTGAGGATTCTGACCATCGTTAATTTGTGCGTGGTTTGCATTGGACTTGGAGAATACTCCGGTGGAGCAAGACCAGCCAGTTGCTAAATGTTGTGTTTAGTCTACTTACAGGATGGCAACTGCTGGAGAATCCTACCTGGAGCAGGTCGAGCACGCCAGTAAGGTGGGGAGATTGGTGTCCAAGGACAAGTTCATCGAACAGCTGATGAACCCCCGCTTTGCTGATCACCGGGAAAGAGTGTTCAATGCAGTGAAGGAACAATCCCGGTTAGCTCGCTCCTGGAAAGATGTAAAATGGTTAAAAAAGTGGCTAATACTGCGGATAGTCTACAAATGATCGACCGCACATGTCTAAATACAAATATCTATGACATAGGGAGCGTCAAATCCAAACCCAGTGCCATGCCTCATGAAGGCTCATACAGATACAGGAGACTAGGAGTTGAGGAGGGCATTGAGAGCCGTGTTGACAATGCCGTCACTGGGACCCCCATGGAGATAGAATACCCCTCCCCAACAAGTGATGATGACATTCTGTCTCTAACTTGCCCCGCAGAGGACGAGGACACACTTTTGGGCAAGGAGGAGAGGACACACAAATCTCCAAGTTTGCCTAAGCCAATCCTGGCTGCAATGCCATGCCAATACATGTGCCTACGGGAAGTGTACCGAGTGATGCGGCTAAATCGGGTGAATCTCGTCACCATAAGCATCAATCACGTGCTGAGCGGCATGAACAAACGGAAAGACGGTCAGACAACCCACCGTCTACTAGTGACATTTCAGTGTCTGAATCGCCTGCCCGCCGCCGACATTCTACCGGAGTTCGAGAAGTCCGTACCGATCAAGGTCACCCTGTCCACGCCGTGATTCAGGTAGACAGCGCACAAAATCGTCTGTGCGATCTCGTGAACTTTCACCGATAGTGCCACCCCAACGTTATTCGCGAAAGCAGTACCAATCAAGGGACACTTATTCGCGTGAACAAACACCAGAGTTCCGAGCCCCTCCTAGCAAGCAAGGTTACCGCCACTGGGAGAGAAGGCGTCAACAACGCGCAACACGCGAGAGTAGTGTGTTAAAAAACCCTGAAAGTGGTAGTTGACACTCGTTCCGTAACAACACGGACGGAAGTGCGAGTTATTCTTAGTGGGACCGACCCATCAGAGTGCGAGTACCTCACAGCACCGATACCTCGGTTAAGTCAGTAAACAAATCGGGCCGTGCTAAAAGGACATTATGCCCAATATCGGACTGTGCCTCATCCCATGGAGAAGCGAAAAAACACGCGTTCGCCCACCACATCCCGTCAATATTCAATGAAAAGGTGGGAGTGGAAGTTACGCGCCAACGGCTCACTGCGCTGAAACTTACAGCCACACGGCTTTTGGGGAGCCCTGTTTTATTGAACGTAGTGCAATTAATTAAAAGCACAGGGTTATAGACCGAGAGTATGAACAATGACGTGTCCAAGTTGGATGAAATTGCAATGTCTGCATTGTGTCGGGAGATGGGTCTTACATCTCCGCCAACATCCACGTTGTCTCCCATCAACTCTCCTGTCGTATTGTTTCATTGGAGGGTTCTGATGGTGATTATAGCGCAGCTGGAACCACGAAATCGACAGAGTTTATGGACACAATTCCAGTATGCGCTTGAACTTTCGGGCGATGAAACCGAAGAAGAGGCTCCAGCATTAATGGAGGTGTGCACGGAAAATGTGCAGGTGACACGCCAGCTGCAAACAGCTGAGGGCACAAGCCCACCAAATCTGACCGGCCAGCTCGAACGAGCTGAGGGCACATGTTGCCTATCAGTGACAGACCAGAGAAGACTTCCAGAGGCTATTGACAGCCACTTCCACCTTGACCGGACACGGACTTACTTCCGCCTACCGGCTCACACAACCGTGACCGACGTAATTAGACAGGCTAGTCCGTGTGACGGCATGCATGTCGACCTGGTGGGAACGGTTCCGGTCTTCTGCGACCCTGACACATACCCGACATTGGACACGATCAAAGACCTGACACGACAGGGTCATACGGTTGCGGTGGGTCTACATCCCAAACAAGCGGCTAGATGTACTGACGCAGACCTGACAACTTTCGGCAGTCTACTGACAGCCCCAGAGACTGTAGGATTCGGGGAAGTTGGTTTGGACGAGACTGTGGGTGACGACGACTACAGACGTCAATTTGATATTCTCGATCGAATTCTCCCACATCTTGAGGACCGCCATGTCCTTATCCTACATTGCCGTGAGGCCCGCAATTCAAGTGACGGTCACGTGTACCATGCCTTGTTGGAACTTTTAAAACCTGTCGTGCATCCCCACCATCCCATTCATTTGCACTGCTTCTGTGGAGGCAAGTCCGTTGTCGATAACTGGCTTAACAACTTCCCGCGGACTTACTTCGGATTCACACAGATGGCAGGACAATTCAAGGGGACAAAACTTGACGGACTAAGGTCTATAAGTCCTGACCGGTTACTGCTAGAGACGGACGCCCCATACTTTCCGTTCAGAGAGCTGTCGCACAGCAGCACTCCCGCTCTGATTGGCATGACAGCACGGACGGTAGCTAGACAGTTAGGGATGGACTGGACAGAGCTACTGAGACAATGCACTGACAATGCAAAGTGTCTGTATGGATGGTCGCCGCAGTAACTGTCTCAAGAACAAGATACAGAATAGTGCCGTCTCCTTGGTCCTGTTGTAGTGTCATTTTGTTTTATTGGATTATTTTTGTTGTCCGTTGTGTTGTTCAGTCATGAAGGATGGTCACTGTGACCTCCATCCCTAAAGATTGACTCGTGGTATAATACAGCGGGTCGCTGTTGGGTTAGGGGTGGATGGCGGAACTGAATTACAGGGGACGGGGAGTGAATCTTTTAATTTTATGATATAAGCATTTACCTTATGTAGGCAGTTTTCAGTTGCAGTCTCAGGACGGACTGGTTCTACCCAGTTGTTCGACTTATCAAAAGCACATTAACACCTTGCGATGAAGGTGTGTATCCTTTTATAATGTTCATTAGGCATTAATATTAGTGATGCTAGAGGCAATATTGGAAGCCAAACTGGGTGCTGGCATAATGTTATTGCTTAGTCGGACCAAGGAGACAGTAGTACATAACTCATGAAGTAGATACCTTTGTAATCAGTTTTTCCTTAATACTCGAATGTTGTTAAGGGCTTATTGGTTATAATCTTGGATTGACATTGATCATCATGATCACCGGATTGTCATAGGGGGGATTCGGCTTTAAATGGAATTGGGGGGAGTGTAGTGATCCTGCAATCACTATTGCTCCTGGGTTACAATTCCGCCAGGGTTTTCCCATCCCCTCGAATATTATGACATTGGCTCTCTGACTATTAGTCTCAGATAGGATCACTGGACCGTGGAGTTCGCGCCACGCGCATGCGTAGAACCTATGTGCCGGATTTCGACAGTGCATTCGCCCCAGTATTCGTAGAGCCGCTGTGTAAAACACATCTGCCGACTAGACAACTACACGTATACATCGTGAAGCTTAGAGAACCCAGCTAGACAGGAATTAGGTAATACGTTCTTGTTGCATGTCCATGGAACACTTTAATACTGTCCAGATTTTGTCTCTTCTTTCGTATGGCCTGTACGAGATCCCGGCGTAGCACCTTTGAATAATATGCGGCGTTGACATTCTGGCCTTCGGGAACTGCGTGGCACAGGATCATTCCTTTTCTGTCCATAAAGAACACAAACATGTGTTTCCCGCCCGACTTAGATACACGCGCCTTCTTAGGTGGTGGTGAATTCGGCGTTTTCCACACTTCCGACTGAGCTTTTCTTTCAGGATCGAAATGCCATAACCAGGTCTCGTCGGTAGTGATGATGTGTGGTCCAGGAACGCGTCTCCTTCCCGCCCATACGGAGAAAGAAACTGCCGTGTCGCGATAACTCTGTTCTCTTTCTGATTTTGAAATCTTCAGTTATAATTCTGTGTACCATATCAAGCACCAACGGAATCTGCGATGTCTTTCACAGTTGATCTTCTGTCCTCATCAAGTAACTTCCTTACGTTTGCCGATAATGTGTCAGCAGAAACCGCCTTTCTCCCACATCTAGGATGATCGTCAATCGACTGTCTACCATCTCTGAATCTCTTATGCCATTTGAAGACCAAAGCGCGACTAGCTCTCTCCGTGTTTGAACGTTCAATCATGTTCAATGTCTGTGTCGGCGTGTGGCCCAAGTTAACACAGAATTTTATGACAGCACACTGCTCCGTGGCGCTTGACGACGTCATAATTGTTAGCTTCTTCGTTGAGCAACACTGTTAGATGTTTTCCTGTTGTTTTTCAACGGAACCGGATGTGACGTTGATATTTTCGCGATCAGACGTCATGACGTCATGGAAAATGCGGGTAACGTTACTGCAATTTTCGCGCATTATTTAGTGTGTAATTCACATTTAAAATAAATGTAATATTTTAAAAGTTGTAAAATGTTACCATGCTCCGTGCACCACTATATATATTACCATAGCAACGGATTATAGAAACAGTAAGGTTCTGAATATTGTAACTTCATGTTTCCTTAAAAGCAGACATGTTGTTTTACAAAATATATAAATTTGTTACCAATAGAAATGTAATTATTAGAGCAGTCTACGAATTTCTGGATCGCCCCTCGTATAGTACTCGAACACTTGTACAGCCTTTCAGGTTTTTATAGCGACGTACATGGAGTGCCAAGTTTGTGTAATCAAATCCTCCCACAGTTTTCAACCAATCATTTTGAAACTTCATATACTTATGCTGTCTACACATATTGAAGATGTGCACATCCCTCTTTTTCGAACTTAGCCATTTTTCACTATTTTACAAGTTTGACTTTTTGATTTTTATGCATCCAGTGTCAAACAGCAAAGTATACAGGCAGTTCCTCGACGGGCGTATATTGTGACCTCTGGCCCTCTTGTTTGATAGGGCTAAAGAGGTATTTGGCATAAAATATTAACTGAAGATACGTTGTGTTTCAGAACAAATGGATGAAAGTTAATTGAGCGACTGTTCCAACTATGACCGTCGGAAACGTTGGAATGCCGGACAGCCGACCGGTTATTTCTTTGAAAATAAATGGAATGTTCGCTTCTGCAGACTAGAGTCTCCTCAACCATACGAAAAGTGTCTCCAGGGAAAACGTGTTGTACTTTTCGGAGATTCTGCAACAAGACAGTGGTATACTGAACTTAAAGCCAAACTACGAAACTGCATTCAAACGACGGAGATATGGACCACACCGAAATGGCATCTGCCGTCAGAATGTGTCGATCGGGAGCAAAACATTACTATTCGGTGGCAAACCCACGCGCACGCCTTCTATCACGGTGCTAAACACCTCGCGGCAGTTATTAAAGACAATCACATCCATGTCGACATATATAGATCAAATCCCAGCCGATGAGGATGTTGTTGTTGTTATTCAGATGTTTGCACATGCGCTCAAATTCCATCACGATATTTTTGAAGCACGAAAGGTGTTAGTACGAGAAAGTGTGGAAAGGTTATTGCAAAGGAACACAAAAGCTGTGGTAGCTATAAAAGGGCCACACGTGTATGGAAATGAATATGGACTTGATGATTACTATGGGTGTCTCTACCGTGATATAATGTTTGATGCGTTTAAAGGTTTGCACGACATAGTTGTTTACGTTGACTATACTGATATGACGTCAGGTAGATAGGTAGCAAACTTACACCCGTAATACCACACTGTACACGCGATGGAGCAACAGCTTTTGGGGTATATCTGCAAGTGAAATCGACAATAGTATACAAATAGTGCATACCAGTGAGGGCGACAGTGGAGTACGATGGGCAGGAACATTCCGGGGGAGGAAGCGTCAGGAGAATTGACAGGGCAGCCATCTCCCTGTGATCGCACGAATGTCAATGCTACTGAATTGGTTTCTCCGGTTAATGTAACGCAGTCATGCGCTAGGGGTGTGCATGACATCGCTGCCAGACTGACAGTATGTAATACTATGTCAGCCATGGAACAACATGAGAGTAAAGACCTAGATTCAAGCTGGTCTGGTGAGGTTGGATTACTGCTGCCCTGGGAAGCCGGGGCTGCAGCGAGTTGGGAGAGGGAGTTGTTCATGTAGATCTGGTAACTCGCGAGGGACGTTGGAAATTCTAAGTTGTGATGTCTCCTCGGGTGCCAGCTCTGCTGTTCCGGATGCACCATCAAACTGGGGATTTTCAAATAAAGATTTGATAGATGAACAGGCAAAAGACAATGATTTGCAGGTGTTGCTAGAATGGTTGAACAATTATGCTGTTCCTGGACAAGATACATTGTTCCTTTCTAGCCCTGTAGACAAATTATACTGGTTAAACAAGGAACTGTTCACTTTGATTGATGGTGTATTATTCCGGAACCAACCGGATAGTGACGAAACAGACTTGGTACTGCCGTCAAGTCTCCGAAAAGTAGCTTTTGAATGGAACCATGACATTCCATCAGCAGGTCACCAATGGGTCGCAAGAACTAAGGCCCGAATGAAAGAAAAGTTCGTTTGGTATCAGATGGGACAGGACATTTCGAAATATGTAACAACTTGTACTGTCTGTAATCAAAACATTTTTTTTAATAAATAGGGTCATTTTGGGCTAAAACACTATCAAGCCGGTGCTCCCATGGAACGCGTTCATATAGATTTCATGGGCCCATTACCGAGAACGCCGCGAGGCAACGAACACATATTAATGATGGTTGACCAGTTCACTAAATGGGTGGAATGTATTCCATTGTCGTCGCAAACAGCCGAGGTAACTGCAAAAGCCGCAGTCGATCAATTTTTCTCGAGATTCGGTTACCCATTCGAACTGTTTTCGGACCAAGGCAGAAACTTTGAGTCCAAACTTTTTGCTGCAGTGTGCAAGGCGTTGCACATACACAAGTCGCGCACGACCAGTTATCGTCCATCTGCTAATGGGCAGGTGGAGCGATATAATCGAACATTGATGGATGCGGTTAGGTGTTATATTGGTCAGTCTCAGAATCAGTGGGATTTGCAATTACAGCAAATCGCAGGGGCTCTGAGAGCATCCGTTAACCGTCAGACTGGCTATACCGCAAATAAGCTCATGCTGGGCAGAGAGGTTAACATTCCAGCCTACCTAATGTTTCCGCAACATGCACAAACGCATACTGATCCGGACAGTTATGTGTCAGAGTTAACGCAAAACATTCAGAATGCTCATACAAAGGCAAGGGTTACATTGAAAACCTCATTCCGTCGCATGAAGCGCAATTATGACTTGCGAATCCTGGAGCGTCCGTATGAAAAAGGGGATTTAGTTTATTTGTTAGATACCGCCGTCCTAAAAGGTAAATGTCGTAAACTGTGCCAACCTTGGAAGGGTCCTGCGGTTATTACCCAGAAAATATATAATTCCCTGTACCGTGTCCAGTTGAAAAATGCAACTTTTGTAGCTAATCATGATCGATTAAAGCCCTGTAAAGATAGGCAGGTACCTGGATGGGTGAAATCAGTGCTTGAACGTACTCTGGGAGGGGGTACTGATGTAGACCAACATGATGGGGATTTATACTGTTATTGCCAACAGCCTTGGAATGGCAGATTTATGATCCAATGTGATTATTGCACTGAGTGGTACCATGGGTCATGCGTGAATATAACTGCAGCCGATGCTTTGGACATCAATAAATATAAGTGTCAAACTTGCAAACGACGCTCAAATTGAGGATTCTGACCATCGTTAATTTGTGCGTGGTTTGCATTGGACTTTGAGAATACTCCGGTGGAGAAAAACCAGGCAGGCACTGTACCATGTAGCTATCATGTAGCTATTTGCTGCACTGTAGGAATTCGCCGTAGTCCGGCGGTACTATACTACAGAGTCCACCAGCTACAGAAATGTTCATAACCTTTCTAACGCCTACGGAAAAACCAATATTCTGACCGCATTCCTTGAGATGCAAGTCACAGAGAAACGGCCCTTCCATTCTGTTACGGAAAAACCAATAACTGACCGCATTTCTTGCAGTCACAGAGAAACGGCCCTTCCAAAGTTTGACGCCTTCGGAAATACCAATAATTGACCGCATTTCTTGCAGTCACAGAGAAACGGCCCTTCCAAAGTACAAAGTCACAGAGAAACGACACTTACAACTCCCATCCCAAAAGGTCACTGGAAAAATACAGAGAGTTGTTGACGACAGAATTTAAGATATGTGATATTAAGGCTCGGGTTCATAACCTTAGCGGGGTTAAAAACACCATATAAGGTAGTTAACTAGGGGTTGACGTGCGTCAGAGCATGTCACGTGTTATAAGAGTTGATTGACTTTAGTCACGAGTTGACTGACTTTAGCAGGCCGAAATTGTGTATAAATACGGCTGCTTTCAGAGTATCTAGGAGAGCTTGGTGCGCGCTTC
>JBEVXV010000556.1:0-4136 GCA_040505915.1 Sedimenticola sp.
GACAGGTTAAATACGGGATAGACCCGTTGACCCGGCCTTAAATGACCTAAGCTGTTGATAGGCCGTTAAACACCAATAATCAATCAATCATGACACTGGTTCTACCCAGTCGTCAGGCGGATTCATACAGCATGTTCATGTTATCTGGAATCCAATCTCAGACATGTTTTTCTTGCTCGAGGTGTGATGGCGCCCAAGCGGAAGTCCAATGCACATGCGGCACCCGGGCGGTCGACGTCCAAGCGTAGTCGGGCAGGTCGACAAGGTCGTTCAGCGGTGTCTGTAGTTTCAACCGCCTCTGCGGGTCAAAGCTCCACTCCGGACATACAAACACTGACAGAGTCCATTACCAACTCCGTGACAGCATCGGTGTTGGCAAATTTAAAGGCTGCTGGAATCTTGCCCGACAGAACTGAGGATCGTCCTGGGCCAAGTGCAACGGTTACCAGTCCAGGCCCAGCTGATGGCGATGCGACGCGAGTTGATAATAGTCAATGTAATGTCAACACTTCAGAGTTTATATTCTCCCGTTTCCCTGGGGTGAATGTTCCACATTCTGCCACTGGCTTATCACACGCTAGTGGTGGTACTTGCCATATTCCTGCTGCCACTTCTTCTGCAGTGGATAGCTCCATTAATGTTTCAGACCAGATAGATTTTTCAGCACACATTGGTGCATCTAAGTCAGGTTTTGTTTCATCCACCCTACCCCTTCATTTCCGTGTTCCTCAAAAAACAAAAGACAAGATCTGGTCTGGAGAATATGTGGAGCTATCTACTCTGCAGGATGAAGAGGTCGAGGATCTCACTATTAACATCAAGTCTGGGAAGATTTTGACCAGCCCCACTCCGCGAAGGACGTTCTTAAATATTGAAAAATGGACTGACATGTTCTGCATTTACGCGTCGGTATATCGCATTAAGTTTCCGGAACAAGCTGAACAGTTATCAGCTTACATGGGGCTGGTCCGAAAGATTTCCAAGGAACAGGGTTCTTGGTACTATTATGACATGAACTTTCGGAAGATTCGGCTCGCTGCGAATTTGCGCTGGGACCAGATAGAAACAGAGCTCTATTTAACAGCTCTGAGTCGTAAATCCCAGCCCTTTCGCCGCAGCAGGGAGTCATCTGCCAAGGATGGTTCCCGCGCTACAATGCCCCGATCCACACCTAACATGCCTGAGTTTTCCTGCAACAAATTTAACAAAGGGTCTGAGTGTGTCGGATGTAGGTACCCCCACGTCTGTAAGCAGTGTGGAGGAACTCACCCCCTCTACAGGTGCTGGAAAGCTCACAGTAGTCGATTCAACCCACCAAATGCCCCCCACCAAATTCCCAACAGCTTCCAAGGTCACCCCCCGCCACTGCACCAACACCATTTAAACCTACCAACACCAGTGCGGGTGGGGGTTTTAAGTGAATATTTGGAAGGGTATAATGGGGACCAGAAAGCTTATTTATTAGAGGGGTTTTGTCATGGGTTTCATATTGGATTTTCGGGGGAGCGTGTCCCTCAAGATAGCCCTAACCTTCAAACTGCGGTAGCAAATCCTGAAATTGTTGATAAGAAGCTGCGCATTGAATCTGAGGCTGGTAGGATTGCGGGTCCCTTTGACACATTGCCTCTGCATAACTTAAAAGTTTCTCCTTTGGGTATAGTTCCGAAGCGGCTACAGGGTGAGTTTCGGATGATTCACCACTTGTCCTACCCAAGGGGTAAATGCTCTGCGGTAAATGATGGGATAGAAAAGGATCAGACGTCTGTCACATACGCTAATATTGAGGATGCAATATTGCTTCTCAAGCAATTTGGTCGTGGCGCATATATGTCTAAGACTGACATCAGGTCTGCGTTTCGTATCCTCCCGGTCCATCCTGCCGATTATGAACTTCTAGGTTTTACATGGGAGGGTAAATTCTACTATGACCGGTGTGTCCCTATGGGTTGTGCTTCTAGTTGTGCCATTTTTGAACGATTCAGTACGGCTTTGGAATGGGTAGCCCGGACTAAGTTACACTGTAGCGGGGTTGTTCATATTCTTGATGATTTCTTATTGGTTGAGGCCAATCATCACGAATGCGCAGGGTCACTGAGACGGTTCATGTCTTTCTGCCACGAAGTCGGTATACCTATGGCTTTAGACAAGACATTTCCTCCTGACACAACAATGACATTTGTTGGCATCACGTTAGATTCACGCTTAATGGAGGCACGTTTACCTCAAGACAAAATTGACAAAAGTCTGTCTCTACTCCAGTCGTTCATGTCTCGGAGCTCTTGCAAACGAAGGGAATTAGAGTCTTTGATCGGTTATCTCAACTTTACTTGTTCAGTGGTATTGCCAGGCAGAGCATGTTTGCGTCGACTTATTTCTTCTATAATGGAGGTCAAGCAGCCATATCATTTTGTGAAAATCTCTGCCGAGGCAAAAGCTGACATGTACATGTGGTCAACGTTCATTAGGGGGTTTAATGGGCGCTCCGTGTTCCTGAATGATCGATTTTTGTCGAGCCGTACACTGTCTCTTTACACGGATGCAGCAGCCTCTCTTGGTTTTGGGGCAGTGTACGGTTCGCATTGGCTGTATGGTCCTTTTCCAGCCGAGTGGCAAGGTTTTAATATAACTTTCCTGGAACTGTATCCTATTGTGTTGGCAGTAAATGTATGGGGTTCACTGTGGCGCAATCATTGTGTGCGTTTCTACACTGATAATTTGGCCCTGGTTCACATACTTAACAAACAGACGTCCAAAGATAAACAGATAATGAAGCTGGTTCGTTCCTTGGTCCTGGCATGCCTTCACTTCAATGTGCTTTTTCGTAGCTCTCATGTTCCCGGCACTAGAATGTATTGGCAGACAGTCTCTCTCGGCTTCAGATGCAGGCGTTTCACCGTCTCAGCAGTCATGGGGAACCAACGACGATACCAGCTCACCTGTTGCCCGCCAACTTCTTCGCAGCCTCGACCGGCTAGCAGCAGCAGCGTTGGCGCCGTCTACTTTGAGTACATACAGAAGGGCGTGGGGCTGTTTTCAGACATTCTCAGATGCTTTCCTTCTAGTACCAGTGGTGTTGCCACTGTCCGTAGCCCAATTGAGTTTATTCATTGCATATTTACATCATGAGGGGTTTGCACCGAAAACCATGTCCACATACTTATCAGCTATCGGATATGTCCATAAATTGAACTCACTGCCAGATCCATCTACTGCCTTTTTGGTGACCAAGTTAGTGGCTGGTGCATATCGCTTAAAGCCATCTTTTGACACTCGTTTGCCTATCACAGTACCGGTTTTGAATAAACTGCTTCAATCCCTGCCACATGTTACAACATCATCTTTCGAGCACTTTCTTTTTCGGTCAATGTTCCTTCTGGGTTTTAGTGCATTTGCCCGCATTGGGGAGATTACGGTCGCATCACTGGGGGATAGTTTTAAAACAATGCAGTTGTCTGATGTCACATTTGTTAATTCATCTGTGCCTTCTGGTGGGCTATCCGTGGAGATAACATTTCGTTTCTATAAGCATAATCTCACAGCAGCCCCTTACACAATTTCATTTTATGATGGTCCCGCTATTTCCTCCGCAGTTCTGGCATTACATGATTATGTCAATCTAAGGGGAAGATATCCGGGTCCTCTATACTGCCATGGGAGTAAACAACCAGTCATGCGCGTCACGTTTGATAAGCTTCTTCGTCGTGCCCTTGCTTTTTCCCGTCTTGATAGCTAGCTCCCGTTATAAGGGACACAGTTTCAGAATTGGGGCTGCCACTGTGGCGGCTCAGAATAATTTATCTGATGCACAAATACGTGCATTGGGCCGTTGGTCATCTAATGCTTTCCGTAAATATATTAGGGTAGGGGTGTGATATTATAGCACTTTACATTGCCGAGTGCTAACACTGTCATATGTAGAATAGCACTTTGCGTTGCCGGGTGCTAACACTGTCATATGTATAATAGCACTTTGCATTGCCCAGTGCTAACACTGTCACATGTATAATCATGATAATAGCACTTTGCGTTGCCGTGTGCTAACGCTGTCATATGTATAATAGCACTTTACATGTCCGAGGCTGACACTGTCGTACGTATCATAGCATTTGCGTTGCCGAGTGCTAAATATGTCAAAC
>JBEVXV010000557.1:0-3984 GCA_040505915.1 Sedimenticola sp.
CCGTAGCGAGGGAAGCCCATTTTGAGTCATTTTTTTCGGTCATTTGAGGCGAATAGTTGCTCTTATTCAACGAAAATGAGCGGGAAAAAGGGCCAAAATGGGCTTTCCGCAGTAGGTGTCCTATTCTCGGACAGGCTCCTAGTGCCCCCCAGTAGAGTTTGAGTACGACCATGCAGTGAATGGGTAGCAGGCCTTATTCATAATTCGTATGTACCATCTGCTGGCATCCTTTGGGCCTGTATCGAGGCCGCTTGTGTTTTTTACCCGGTCCGACAGGATAGGGGGGTGGGGGTTACCCTTAATGGTTAGATGGGAGAGAGTATTGGCGGCTTCATGCTGGCTGAAACTCATGTGATCGATGTGCGATAACCGGTGAGTTGTCTTGAAAAGTATTGATTTTATGGGTTGAAATTCTTATCCTTAAGGATACTCATTCCAGATGGAAGAGCTCCAGGCGATGCTGGGACTCGCCACCCGTGGCATCAAGGAGATCATGGCAGAACAGAAGACAACGCTTGCCGTTTAAACAGTTTACCGCTTTTACTGCTGAACTTTACCCTGGGAGTAGCATCTCAGGGTAAAGAGTGAGCGCTGATACAGTCGCTTTTCTGCTATCGGCCAGGATGATAAAAACCAACAATACAACAAGGAGTCAACATGTCTACAGAAAATCCATATAGCACCCCTGAAGCTACCGTAGAAGTGGCAGGGGATCCCCTCTACCAACCAAAATTTCTTACCGCATCCGGACGTATCGGACGGTTGCGCTATCTAGCCTACGCTGCCGGCATCAATCTGCTCTTCTACCTGCTGATGATACCCCTTGTCGGTACAACGGCCTTTATGGGTGGCATTCAGCCGGAATCGGCTGCGGGCATTGGCGGCATCATCACTATCGCACTCTACATAGTCATCATCGTTTTCTCTATCATCTTTGGGAAACGCCGCCTCAATGACCTGGATAGAAGCGGCTGGTTCCTGCTTCTTTTTCTGATACCTATCATTAACATCATCCTGGCTATCTACATGATTTTCTTCAGTGGCAGTGAAGGCGCCAATCGTTTTGGTTCTGCACCAGTAGCCAACACTCTGGGTGTGAAGATCCTCGGCCTGTTTTTGCCTGTTCTCATGCTGGTGGGAATTATCGCCGCTATCGCCATCCCGGCTTACCAAGGTTATCTCCAACGGGCGATGTAACGACTTATCCGGAGGGGTAGGGACACCCTTCCAATCAATAAATGGCACACTGTGGAGCGTTCTCGCTAATGTCGATAGCGCCAGGGGACAGATTTGTTTTTCTCTATTCCTTGCAGGCCTACCCTCTCCTTTGTGTTCAATTCTTCGTCCAGTGATGTGGCTAGGAGCCTGTCCGAGAATAGGGCAGGTTCCTAGTTTCCTCAATCCTGGTAAAGCGCGTGGAGCCTGATGCCCCTTCACTGGTCGCCGCTTAGCGGCTTCCCAGTGACAGAGCTTTAAACACGAAGAGAACTGATCTGCAATGTCTATAGAGCCTTCTGACAATGACAGGAGGCCAGCAGACAGATGGATCAACCGTCAACCTCCAATAAGCGAAGTTTCACGATGAAGCAGCATGAGAAAAGTTTGAACCTGATATCATAATAGGACGATGCTGAGAAAAGGTTATCAAATACGATAGAATATAAAGAATCGATATCGGATTGGAGAACAAAGCAATGCTGAGTAAGCCTTTGATGTCACCCAATAGATTGGATTCCACCCCTTTTCTTTGTGCAACACGGCAGTTGCTTCAAGTGCAAGCAAACCTGATTTCAGAAGATATAGAGTTACCCGTAGTGATTGCCGGCGGTACCGCCGTACAGATATGGACGAGAGCCAATACTACTGTAGATATCGACTGTGAATTTGAGGGTCGTTTTTACCCAAAAGAGTGCACCATTCCATATTTGGACGAAGATGGTGAGGAGAAATCCGTATATATTGACCGTAACTACACCCCAACCTTAGCTGTTATGCACGAAGATTACATTGACGATGCTGTTTTTGTAGAGGATATTGGGAAACTAGCCGTACACGTACTGCATCCTATCGATCTTGTGTTAAGTAAGATTACCCGATGGCAGGAGCATGACCGTCGGGACGTAGGACTATTGGTCGGCGCTGGATTAGTGGATGCGGAAACCCTGAAAGAGCGTGCTGATGAGGCGTTACGCGGGGCCATTGGAAACCTTTCGATGTTCAAAATTAATCTGAATGAGGCACTTACACATGTCCAGCAATCAGGAACATCTATTATTAAGCGCCGTCACAGACCCTGATTTCCGTCAGGCGGAGGCCGCGCTTTGCCAGTGGATCAAAACACCCAAGCCTCTGATGTTAGAGACTTTGCGTGAGTTATCACCACTTCAATTGCAGCGGTTAGGTTATGTGGTTGATATGATCACTCGCCGGGGCTGGGTACCCCGTCAATCACAAAAGGATCTCTTGGCATATTTGTCTCCCCACCAGGCACACCCAAAAGCATTGACCCTGGAACAGCAGTGGCAAACAGATCAGATTTTCTCCCCTGGACGCCTATCTCAACGCCTGCGAGAGAATGAAAAACTAGCAGGGTTTTGAACAGGAAAGCCCCTCTAGACGAGTCACTTGTTAACGCTGGCCCCCAAGCGCGCATATTTGCCGCATCCCACATAGAGGCAAAACCGGTCCTCAGGCCGGTCGTACTGTAAGTAGGTTTAGAACCCAACCAGATCATCCGGCCCTTTTGGTTCCAACCAAACGCCCTCCGCCATTCGCTCTTCCTCACTCATTTGCTCAATTCGCTCTACATACTCATCCAACATTTTCTCTCGCCATTGAAAGTATCGGATACTCTCTTTGTGTTTTCGCAGGATCTCTTGTTGGATCTGATCTATCACCTGATAAACAGCCCATGCCTGATCAGGTGTCCAATGATCTATTCGACTCATGACTTTGCCGACGGTTTGTCAACGGACCTCTCTTTTTCTGTTCGGCTGTTGCTACCTCTCTTCTGCTTTGCATTACGCTCCCTCGCCTCCTTGGCCCGATAGGAGTTTCCATCTATTTGCAGAATCTCCGAGTGATGCACCAGTCGATCCACCAGAGAGAAACAACCAAGGAAACAACCAAGAAAGGAAACAACCAAGACACCATTCACTAAAACAAGCCATTTAAATATGTCAATTGATGGGTGTCCTAATAACCTTGTCCAAAAAAATAGGTGGTTTTCGGGTAGTTTGGGGAGGCCTATACTAGAGGCTATGTAAAGCTTTACATAAGCGACCTAAGCAGGCAGTCAGCATTTTCTAATACAGATAATCTGACCGTCGCCTACCGACCAAAAAAGGGACTTCATGGGGGGTGGGGTTGCTACTTGTGGAGCAGCTTTTTAATAGCAGTGAATTCGAACGCCTCAACCCGTTGACCAAGTGCAGCTGCCAGTTCGGGAGCAATCGCCTCGATATGTTTCATCACTTGACGTATCTCCTCCACGTCCAGCAACGTCAGGGCGTTATCCAGCGTGTCGCGCAGGTCAGGGGGGAGTGCTGCCAACTGCTCTTCTGGAATGGCTTTTATTTCGCCGGTCACCTCGGCGGTGGCATCCTCAACCTCTTCTTCAAATAGGTAATCCAGATCCAGGTGCCGGGCCATGCAGTCGAAGATCTGCTCCGATCGGTAGGGTTTGCGCACGAAGTCATCGCTGCCGCCAGCCATTATCTCATCTGTTTGCTCCCTGAAGACACTGGCCGTCAATGCTGAGATCTTTACCTCCTTGCCGTCGGGCAGTTCACGGATCTTCCTGGTGGCGGTAAGCCCATCCATGCGAGGCATGCGCCAGTCCATCCAGATGAAATGGGGATGCCACTCCTCAAAGAGCTCTATGGCCTCTATACCATCATCGGCAATGCGAACCTGAAAACCGGTTTGTGTTAATAGTTGGTGAAGAAGTTGCTGGTTCTCTAATTGATCCTCAACAATAAGAAT
>JBEVXV010000558.1:0-6429 GCA_040505915.1 Sedimenticola sp.
AGCAGCTCGACTGAGCAGGGTAAATAGTCCCTCTCCGCCGCTTGTTTCTGGCCGGCGAGAGGCTTATCTCTCCCTGCTGAGAGGCCAGGCACTAAGCGGAGGGACTGTGCCCCTCTCCCTACTTGGATCTGACCGCCGAGACCGTGTTTAGTAGGGTATCCGTCCTCCGCTTCCAACGAGGGTAAGATCACCCTTCTCCGCCTTCCAGTTCGCTCGGGACAGCACCTCGACTGAGCAGGGTAAATAGTCCCTCTCCGCCGCTTGTTTCTGGCCGACGAGACAGGCCATGGCATAACGTAACTTACAACATGTAACATTTTCACCGTAAATCGTTTCGATTTATTTTCATACCTTTTTTTTCAATTGACGTCAGAATTTGGAAAGAAAATCAGAGCAAATGCGGAATTTCAACAAATTATGACACCATTTACGGAAATTATCTTTAATTTTCAAAACAATTTTACGGCGAAATTTTCAAATGTTGTAAAGGTACAAAATGTATGTTATGCCATGGCGTGTCTCGGTCGTCTTCTTCGTTTTAAAAAGGGACTTGTCCTTACTTCCGTCATATCTACGACTACAACTGGTAACGAGTTTCGGTACCACATTAGAATCGTCTCCAACGGAGATATCTAATAATATAAAATATTACGACGCAATCAAAAAATACAGTTGGACCTCTATAAAATAATACCATAATATCTGAATTAACAGAAACATGTTAGCTGCCTTAGTTAATTAACTATACTTAGTGTCTATAACTAGCGGTACTAATTACCGCCAGAAATATGGTCCGATATAATCGGCGGAATAGCACCAATTTGCTACGTAGCACATGCTAGGTTTCTTGTAGTTCACGCCTTTCGGAAATACAAGTGATAACAACGGACAACGGCATATTTTATTACGAAACCTGAAATGTTGAAAACGAAAAAAAGTGCGCCGTCAGCTTATTAATGTATCCCCGGCCGAAAGTAACTGTAACGGTGTTGTCGCAGAGACGTTCAAGTCCGGAAAACTATCACATGCATGTGTGCGTTGGGATTTATCTCCCTTTCGTTTCAACAGACTTGTGTTCGAAGCATATCTCGTATACCGCTTGAAGTATATTTACGAAACTTGACATATGCATAAATATCCAGTCAAAGGTCTTTCGCGCATAAGGAAGGCAACTCGAGATCTCGCATTCGTATATTTGGAATTTCATCCGTTTGTTTTTGCTTTTTTTCCAAGATACGTTCGTGTCTGGATCATATCCAATAAACGTTTAAAATAGTTTTACGAAATTTCACACATGCATATACTCGAATGTGTGTCGTGTGCAAGGAAGGCAACACTCGCGTTCGTACATTCGTTTGTTTTTGTTTAAGTCATCTCCTCAGATATGAACTTGACCTATTTTCCCCGGTTAGATGACTTAGCCATTTCGGACGTGCATTTACGTCCTAAATCCATTGCTATTATGCTGCAAGTGGGGGCATCCGTGTCCCCTGGACACATTTCCTGTTCCATATACTTTCGTTTCTGGAGCATATCTAATACACGTTCGAAATAAGTTTACACGGAGAGGATTTATATAAGCTTGCTTTCAATCCAATCCCATTTGTATACAGTTGAATGTATTATTATTGATGCTTATCATGTAATTAATATACAAATAAAATATGTTTAAACCGATATATATGCACGTGTGAAGTTTCGTGAAAATATTCCAAGCGTCATACGAGCTAGGCAAATTACGAATGCTATACATGTAATGTACAGCTTTCTTTCCATGCTACCGACATACCTTTGACCCGTTACGTGTGTGAAATGTCGTGAAATATCCATAGCCCTGATGGTATTGGTTGAATCTGAGTGTGAGATTTGTGGTGTACATGGACCATTGAACGAGAATATAAAATCAGCCGTGTATAGACGCAGCATTTGGCCAGTTCACAGCGGGTCTGCTCGACGCATTCACGCGCTGTCAGCGTATACGATGTTCGAAACTATTTTCGCATACACATGTGTTACTGAATTCTTTAATAAATTAAACATTCATATTTTCATTATTTTTATTTTCCACCGTAATTTCGTTTGAGAAAATCTGTGTCGCCAACCAGCTGGTTTTCTCCCAGCCGATGTGTGTTTACATGCAGTTTCAGTATTCGGTCGAGTCTATAATTTGTCATCTATCGTGATTGACTGAATTGTGTTTAACGTCCGAAAACTCGACAGTATCACCTTTGAAGAGGATTATAATGTCATAATTGAGCCCGCCTCTGACAAATCAACCCTTATCGCGCTATCGTAAATGAACTCGAATAATCGTTACATTTTCCGTATATGACGTCGAAAGTTGACGAAAATTACATATAGCATAATTATGTGGAATTGAATTCCGCATAAACTCTGTAGTTTTCGTCAACTTTCAACTTCATGTAGATCTACAAAACATAGTTATTTTTGTAAATCATTCGGTGGTTTTCTCAGAGCCTGACCCAATTAATATTATTGATATATCCTTTGGAGACGATTCTAATGTACAAAACTCGTTGATATGATGGCATAAGGACAAATGTTTTTAGTCGTGTTTCTAATGTGGCGGAAACGACACCATTTCACAATCTTTATTTATTTGCTTGTAGATCTATTGCGCTTTCAATTATTTTATTATTCAAAATGAAACATGTTTAGACAGTACATTATAATCCCCTCCTGATGAGACAACCAACTCGTTAGGAGACGGTTCACATGTGGTACCAAAACAAGTTTATGACGTGGTTTTACAGACGAGGTAAGGCACCTGACACCAGGTAAGGATATTAGAATCGTCTCCTCGGGAGACCTTGCACACAACGGGCACATTCAGTAGAAGACAGTGCATTATGTTTTGCTACTATTGAAGTATGTATTGATAACATAATTAGAATCATCTACTGTAAAGCAGACGTATTGGATGACAATCATGCATTTTATTTTGCTACTATTAAATGTATGCTTTTACATCTTATTAGAATTATAGGAAGAAGTTCGATACAGTAGACGTATTTAGCAGATGACAATGCAGAAAGTGGATTGATCGATTGGATATAAACATCCAAGCAGATTGTGACGACATATATTGTGCTGGCGCCAGGTGCGGGCAATGTCCAACTTTCGACATCAATGTTACGGACACCGCGCTGATGTCCAGACGACTAGATAATCGGGTCTGCATCTGTTAAATTCACTACTCGATAGCCATATCAATGGTATATCTATTTTTTTTATAAATCTCCTTTGGGACAATTCTAATGTGACACGAGAAACGTGCAATGTACGGTGCTAGTAGCAGATTGCTCGACTTGACCGATTCACTGCATCGCTGACAGGCTGTATGCCTAGACACTGAGAACACATACTTGAATCTGAGTGTGAGGTTTTTGGTGCACCTATACGCAAGATAACCGAACATAAAATTCGCTCAAACACAACAACCCGTCCGAAGACCTATCATTATAGCATTAATATTATCATTAATATTATTATAAATATGTCCCTTGGAGACGATTCTAGTGTGGCGCCAAACCACGTCGAAATGCAGTAATAATGAATATGAGCCGGGCTCTGACAAATCAACCCCTATATCGGGCAGTCGTATACATCGTATACATCGCCGTAAATGATATCGATGAAACGTGAAACGCATATATATAATATATATTTTCCGTATATGACGTCAAAGTTGGCGAAAATGATATATCATATGCTGTGCCGCACACGGAGACGCTCTCGTTTCACATACTTTTAAAATATACAGGTGTGTAGGAAGTAAATAGTCATGACCCCTATAGGGACTATAGGCTGTAATAGGCGAGGTACTGGTGCTACCCAGTTACCCAGTCATTATAGGCTAGATGGTGACTAAAGGTTTTAACACTTTACGCATATCTCAGACTCGAGCATGATTGGCGGATCCTGCGTTTACACTCAGGATCAACCAATCAGCTTGCTCAAGTCTGAGTTTGATAACAAACAATATATATTCTTATTATTCTCGGCCCATGGATAGCTTTAATATAATCATCCCCTTATCATACGATTCTAATGCGGTCGCCATCATGCTAGAATCGTCTCATGTGTAACAAGTTGAAATGTGACTGTAGTATACATGCGGACTGGTTGCGCGGGAAAATAAATTCCCCAATGTCGATTGTCGCCTATCAATCAAATCACGTATGTTGCTATTCCCGTCCTGTAGACATAGGGGGATTCCCCATACTATGGTAGAGACCGTTCACATTGTGACCACACATTTGAATCGTCTCAACAAGACTAGCCTCGCCCTCGTGATGGTCACCACATATAATATGAGCCCGGCTCTGACAAACCAACCCTTATCGCGTTGTCGTATATCGTCGTAAATGTATTCTATGAAACGTGATATTTTCCGTCTGTCTGTCTGTCTGTCTGTGTGGGGGGCTGGGGCGTTGACGGAGTTTTCTGTATCATTGTCTGTCTGTCGGTCTGTATTTTTGTAAATCATTTCGGCCAAATACGGACATGCGATTATGTGGTTTTCTCGGGCCTGGACCATATTTCAGCAGAGAAATGGTGGCATTAAAATAACTAAAATATAGTTTTCTGTATTTATTCATGTAAACGGTTGACATTAGAATCGTCTTCTAATGTGATACGGTCGAGTTTCCGGACGTTAAACCCAGTTCAGTCAATCACGATAGATGACAAATTTTAGTTTCGACAGAATACTGAAACTGTATGTAAACACGCAACGGCTGGGAGAAAACCTAGCTGGCGACACAGATGTTCTCAAACGAAATTACGGTGGAAAAGAAAAATAATAAAATATATGAATGTTTATTTTATTAAAGAATTCAGCGTGTGCATGCCAAGTTCGTTTCCGACACAGCGTACACCAGACTGCGCGTGAATGCGTCGAGCAGACCCGCTGGTTGGCTGAGTGTCGAGTTTAACAGTTACCGCTTTTCTCGTGGTCAAACTCCGCGCGCGTCTCGGCAAGAATGTTCTGCGTATACACGGCTGATTTTTTTTATATTCTCGCCCAGTGGTCCACGTACACCACAAATCTCACACTCAGATTCAAGCAATACCGTCAGGGCTATGAATATTTTCCGAAATGTACATACATAACGGGTCAAAAGATATGTCGGCGCATGGAAAGGAAGCTTTACATGTAGCATTCGTAATTTGCATAGCTCGTTACGTATGCCGCTTGGAATATTCTCACGAAACTTTACACATGCATAGATATCGGGCCAAATGTGCCAGAGACATAACACATTTGTAGCGTCAAATGCCGCATTTATGTATACCACATTCATTAATATCTATACCCTTGAATCACACCCCGCCCAACCCCTCACTCCCACCAACACAGCCGCACATTAACGTTGCTACACACCCCACGTTGTCACACGTAAAATCTGAAACCATAACCACACCGTGTGCCCCCACCCCCCTTCGTGACGTCAGCCGATATCGTGACGTTCGTGACGTTCGGAACTATGATTTCGTAACTTTCGAGAATCGTCTCATAAGGAGACAATGTCGTGTCGCCGGACGTTAAATACAGTTCAGTCAATCATGATAGAGGACATATTGCAGTGAATTATTAAACGAATTAATATATGCTAAGACACAATTCAATAAAAAATACAGTTGTTTTTATTTCTTCATATAACCGAATTCTGGTACGACATTAATAATAATAATAATAATAATAATAATAATAACAATAGCGTAACATGTACACCACATATATGAAACTCAGAATCAATCACTACCATCAGCGCTTGGAATAGATTTTCGTAATTTTATAAGTGTTTAAAACCTCCATTTGTGGTTTGTTAAATCGCCCACCGGCGTTGTATGCCAGAGCTGTACATAGCGGACGTTAAACAATTTCAGTCGCCCAGCGACATAATAATAATGATGAGTCACACGTCTGTACGTCAACATCTCCAGTACACACAGCTGTGTAGCCAGTTGCCAGCGGCCGCCCATAGAGACACAGTCAGTCGGACGGACGGACGGACGGACGACGGGCCACAGGGGTTGGTGGACATTATGTTGACATGTTGGATCAGCTAAAAAGCTGTATCCGGCTCCAAGAACAGCAACACAGTAACCCCTGCTTCTCGTAGCAGGCACGTACAAGGGAATGGGATGGGCTCAGTCATTTTTCTAGAGTTCTAGATATCGGAATTTACATAGTTGTGATACTGGTTCTAGCCAGTCACTCACCTGACAACAGGCTGTTATACCAATGGTTGAGTTTGGTCCCCGCGGAAACCATGTGTCAATTCGGAAATAGTTTGTCTTTTAGTTTACCCAGAGAAAAAGCACAATGTACTGGTCCTACCCAGTGACATATCTTAACCCTTTAACCCTTTCACCCCTATATATCTGACATGGAATCTCCCA